>CAJOLO010000043.1 GCA_905235345.1 uncultured Lachnospiraceae bacterium | reverse complement strand
CATATTTTTTGTATATTGGCATCCTGATTGATGTAAATCGAAAGTCCGCCGGAATAGATGGTATTAAATGCCTGAGTCTCGCTGTAGTCTAATTCTTCGACGAGTTGATTAGACAGGCTGTTGATAACAGCATCAATATAATATGAATTATATGTCTTTTCTACAGAATCTTCGGTATTCTTGTTGTTGGAAATTCGGGCATAGACATTGTCTGCAATGGCATCGTCATACTCCTCCTGGGTTACAAGTCCCTGTTCAAGCATTTTTTGCAGAACAACATTTTTCCTGGTCTGGTTATTATCAGGATTAATGACAGGATCATACATGGTAGGGCTTTGTGTTATTGCAGCGATAACGGCACATTCGGAAAGAGTAAGCTCCTTAAGATTATCTTTGCCGAAATAAGTTTCCGAGGCTGTCTGAACACCGTTAGAACCCTGACCGAGATATATTGCATTTAAGTAAAGTTCAAGAATATCTTTTTTGTCTATCTGTTTTTCAAGCTCGATTGCAAGATACTGTTCCTGTATCTTTCGCTTTAATGAATCCATAAATGTGCTCTCATTCAAACCTACATTAAAAACCTGATTTTTGATCAGCTGCTGTGTGATTGTAGAAGCACCTTCAGAGAAATTGCCATTTTTTATACCGACAAAAAATGCACGGAGTATACCTTTTGCATCTACTCCGTTATGTTCCCAGAAACGTTCATCTTCGATTGCCACAAATGCATTGATAAGGGTATCGGGAATATCTTCGTATTCCACGTAAACTCTGTTGGAATTGGCAGTGGAAAGTGTCGTGATTTCTTTACCATCCTGATTATAAATTGTAGTCTGAAATCCTTCAAGCTGAACGCTGTCCTCGATATCTGAGATATCCGGTGCGGTACTGATAATAGCCGAGAACATACCAATACAGGAACCTATTCCCACCACCACACAGAATAAAAATGCAAATATGAAAAGTTTATAAATGATATATACAACCTTTTGCTTGTTTTTTGAACCTTTGGATACAAGTTTTTTTTGTTTTTTTTCGATGTTACGTTTCGAATAGTTCATGGATTTCCTCCTAATATGCTTTTAACAGCACAGGCAGCTGTTTAATGCTGCCCGGTGTTTAGCTAATCCCTTAAGTTTCGCACCTTCGGCGTTAACCGCCTGCTTGCGCATGTACCATTATATCAAACATGGACAAAAAATGCTATATTTATTCAATAGGTATATACTATAACTCAATAATTTGTCAATATTAAAATAGTGCTTATATTGACAAATAAGGCAAAAAGCATATAATGATTGCCTAGTATGATATTATTGATATAATAACAAAAACAAGAGGACATTTATGAAGGAATATAAGACTATTTTAGAGCCGGGAACAGGTGAATATGTTGAGAAAAAGTCGCGTTTTATCGGTTACGTGCGTCATGTGGAAAATGAAGAGGAAGCTGACGCATTTATTACGGAGATAAAGAAGAAGCATTATGATGCAAGACATAATTGTTCTGCCTATAGCGTGGGAGAAGATAAAGAGCTTCAACGCTTTTCAGATGACGGGGAGCCCGGTGGAACAGCGGGAAAGCCTATCCTTGAGGTTATTACCGGTAATAGATTGCATAACGTGTGTATTGTCGTGACAAGATACTTTGGCGGAACCTTACTTGGTACGGGAGGACTGGTGAGAAGTTATACCGAAGCGGCGAAAGAGTGTATTGCTGACACGGAGATTGTGACAAAGCAGTGTGTGATTCCTCTTGTGATAACCACTAATTACAATGATTTAGGGAAAATACAGTATATTTTGGGGCAGGATGGTATCAGTATCCGTAATACCGATTATGGAGAAAATGTTGTACTTACCGCAGATGTTTTTGTGGATGATATAGACCGCATCGAGAAGAAGATTACTGAGGCAACTGCGGCAAGGGCAATATACGACCGCAAAGAGGCAGAGTTTGTTATTCGATAAATAAATAATATAAAGAAAGGAAGATATTCATGATTTCAAAATTCAGCGTAAAGAAAGCCTACACTATCATTGTGGGAATTGTACTGGTGTTGATACTGGGAGTGGTTGTCTATACAAGGATGACCGTAGATCTGCTCCCGTCAATCGAACTTCCGTATGCGGTTGTTGTTACCACATACCCGGGAGCTTCTCCTGAATCAGTGGAGACGGGTGTTACAAAGCCGATTGAGCAGGCATTGGCGACGATAGACAATATTGCATCTTTAAGGTCTATGTCTAGCGAGAACTACTCGATGGTAATTCTGGAATTTAATTCAGATACCAATATGGATACGGCAACGATTGATATGCGGGAAAGTCTGGATCAGATAAAAGGGTATTTCGATGAGTCAGTGGGTAATCCAATGATTCTTAAGCTTAATCCCAATATGTTGCCGGTAATGATTGCAGCGGTAGATAAAGAAGATACGGATATTGTTGAGCTTTCCGAGTACGTTGAGAATAATATAACTTCGCAGCTTGAAGGCGTGGAGGGCGTTGCTTCAGTTACCACAATGGGTGCTGTGGAAGAGTCTGTACAGGTAATTGTCAGAAAAGATAAGGTAAAGAAGGTAAATGAGGACGTTGTCAAAGCACTTGACGACAAATTTGCCGAGGCGGAGGATGCCCTGGCAGATGGTAAGAGCCAATTATCCAGTGGTAAAAGCCAGTTGGAAAGCGGACAAAAGACTGCCAGCAAAGAATTTGCCAAGGCAGAGAATCAGATTAACAGTTCCAGATATGAGCTGTTGTCATCAGAAAAGGAAGTTACTTCCGCAAAAAAGGAA
The DNA here is from genome assembly GCA_905235345.1 of uncultured Lachnospiraceae bacterium. Classification (GTDB taxonomy): domain Bacteria; phylum Bacillota; class Clostridia; order Lachnospirales; family Lachnospiraceae; genus CAG-590. Next base: position 7,801 of record CAJOLO010000043.1, on the reverse strand, counting down.
CTTGAGGATCAGGAAAAAGAACTGAAAACACAGAAGACGCAGTTAGAAACGGCAATTTCTTCCCTTAATGAATTGCTTACAAGTTATCAGACATTGGCGGGACAGAGGGAACAGCTTGAAATGGCAGCAGCTATGAATCCTGAAGACGTGGCTATGCAGGCACAGCTTGAGACTGTTAAAGCAGCACTTGCAACCATGGAGGAGAAGCTGGCAGAACAGAAAGACGCTGAGGGAAATTCACTGACATTTGCTACGCTTCCTGCTTATATTACCATGCTCCAGTCATCTCTTACACAATTGGATGACGGACTTACGAAAATAGCTAAAGGGAAGAGTGATCTTGCAAAAGCGGAAAAGAAGATAAACTCCGGCAAAAAGGAGCTTGATAAAGGATATACGCAGTTAAAAGAGAAAGAAAATGAGACCAATGTGGAGATGGCTGCCGCAAAGGCGGAGATCTCACAGGGAGAGAAGGAGTTAGAAACCCAGGAAGATAATCTTAAAGATGCCAAGGATGCGGCTTATGAGGGAGCAGACCTTAATACGATCATTACGGATGAGTTGATCAAGGGAATACTTACGGCACAGAACTTTGACTATCCGGCAGGATATGTGACCGAGGATGATGTGGACTATCTGGTGCGTGTTGGTGAGAAGTTTGACGATGTGGAGAGCCTGTCTGACTTTGTTCTTCTTGATATGAATATGGATGGCGTTGATCCGATAAAACTTTCGGATGTAGCCGATGTGTTTGTGGAAAATGACAGTGAAAAGCTTTATACACGTGTTAATGATAATCCGGGAATTGTTCTTTCAATAGCAAAACAGAATGAATATTCAACAAAGGAAGTTTCGGACAGACTCAAGAAGGAGTTTGAAAAGATTAAGGACAATGATGATTCGGTATCATTTACTATGCTTATGGATCAGGGTATATATATTGATCTTGTAAGTAATTCGGTTATACAGAACCTGTTATTCGGTGCGGGTCTTGCAGTGCTTATTCTTCTTCTGTTCTTAAAGGATATAAGACCGACGGGAATTATCGCAGTGTCTATTCCGGTCTCTGTTGTGTTTGCAGTGGTATTGATGTATTTCTCAGGAGTTACGCTTAATGTTATCTCTCTTTCCGGTCTGGCACTTGGCGTCGGAATGTTAGTGGATAACTCCATTGTGGTTATCGAGAATATATACCGTTTAAGAAATGAAGGATATTCGGTAAAGGATGCGGCAATACAGGGTGCCAATCAGGTGGTGGGTGCTATAACGGCATCAACACTTACAACGGTCTGCGTGTTTATGCCAATCGTATTTACAAGCGGAATCACAAAACAGTTATTTACGGATATGGGACTTACCATTGCATATTCACTGTTTGCCAGTCTTATAGTTGCAATAACATTTGTTCCGATGGTGGCATCAAGGTCCTTCAATAAGGTATCGGAGAAAGAGAATAAGCTGATAAATCGTATTAGTAATCTGTATGCGAAGCTTCTTCCGGGAATACTAAACCACAAGCTGGCGGTGTTATTTATTGCATTGGCATTGTTTGTGGGAATGACGCTTGTGGAGATTAGCAGCGGATTCTCATTTTTCCCTGATATGGATTCTCCTCAGATGGAGATGACTCTTACCATGCCTGAGGAGACAAAGACATTGGCAGAAACAGCGGAGATGTCAGATAAGATTATTGATACGGTTCTGGAAATTGATGATATAGAAACTGTTGGTGCCATCCTTGGAGGAAGTGGAATGTCTATGGTGGGATTAGGCTCCAATGATGATATAACTACAGTTTCATATTATATAGAATGTAAAGAGGATAAGACACATACCAACGAAGAAATTGCAGATATGATCACTGAAAAGACCAAAGATTTTCCGTGTGAGATATCAGTGTCGGCTTCATCAATGGATATGAGCGCATTATCTGCATCCGGTATCGTTATACAGGTTAAGGGTAAGGAACTTGACAAATTAGAGGAGATAGCAGAGCAGGTGGGAGAAAAGCTTACCGAGGTAGACGGTCTTACGGATATAGATAATGGTCTCGAGGAGTCAACACCGGAGTATAGAATGGTGGTAGATAAGGCTAAGGCGGCATCATATGGACTCACGGTTGCCCAGGTCTATCAGGAGGTTCAGAAAAAGCTGGCTGACAGTACGACGGCAACAACACTTACAACAGACAGCAAGGACTATCCTGTGTATGTTAAGCTTGAAGACAGTGAATCATACAGCCTGAAAGATATAGAGAATATTGAGCTGGATGGAAAACAGGGTGAAGAGGAGAAGAAGGTAAAGGTAAGTAAGCTGGCAGAGGTCAAAGATGCGAATTCACTATCTTCAATCAATCGTCTTGATCAGGTGAGATATATCACGGTTACCGGACAGGTAAAGGATGGTTATACAACTACGGCAGTGTCTAACGAAGTTACAAAGCTTGTGAACAGCATGTCTCTTCCAACGGGCTATTCCATTTCCTATGACGGAGAAAATGAGACCGTAATGGAAGCTCTCGGACAGGTAATGCTCATGTTGGTACTGGCTATTGCGTTCATGTATCTTATTATGGTGGCACAGTTCCAGTCACTTAAGAGTCCGTTTATTATTCTGTTTACGTTACCGTTGGCATTTACAGGCGGATTTGCTGCGTTATATCTGGCAGGCAAGGATGTAAGTATAATTGCTATGGTCGGTATGGTAATGCTGGCGGGTATCATCGTTAACAACGGTATAGTGTTCGTGGACAGCGTGAACCAGCTTCGAGAGAATGATGGAATGTTAATCCGTGATGCAATAGTGCTTACCGGCAGGAACCGTCTTCGTCCTATAGTCATGACAGCGCTTACTACAATCCTTGGACTTTCCACAATGGCAGCGGGAATCGGAATGGGTGCGGATATGGCACAGCCGATGGCATTGGTTGTTATCGGAGGACTTATATATGGTACACTGCTTACACTTATTGTTGTGCCTTGTATTTATGAACTGTTTAATAAGGATAAAAAGATTGCAGGTGAAGATAATTCGTTACATGAAACAGGAGCGGATGAGGCAGATACATTAAGTGATGTTGATATATCATCGGAAGAAACAGGTTTCGGTAGTACGGAAACGGTATCAGAGATTGAATTGGTTGACATAACTGTGATCGGTGATAAGGAAGAACAGAGATAGTCAGAGCAACAGTTAAGCTTACGGGTGAACTGTTACAAACTGATACCGGTCAGGGTTCATATACCAGAAAATGGACTTGCTAAAATAAAAAAATTGCGTTAGAATGTGTCTGTTGCCTGTAGATATGGGCTGCAATATCAAAAGAAAAGACATAAATCACAATTTTGTAAATATACATTTAAGAAAACGAGGTGTCACAATGAGAATAGGTTTGGATGTGGGATCCACGACGCTGAAATGTGTGGTATTGGATGATAATGATCAGATTGTCTACAAGGATTACCAGAGACATTTTTCGCAGATTACGGAAAAAACTGTACATATGCTTTCTGACATCAAAGAGAAATTTCCGGATGAGAAGAAAGTGAACCTTACAATATCAGGTTCAGCGGGAATGGGTATTGCAGATACTTTGGGCATCCCGTTTGAGCAGGAGGTATATGCTACCAGAGTTGCCGTGAACAAGATGATTCCGGGAACGGACGTAGTTATCGAGCTTGGCGGTGAGGATGCAAAGATTCTTTTTCTAACAGACGGACTTGAGGTCAGAATGAATGGCTCTTGTGCCGGAGGTACAGGTGCGTTTATTGACCAGATGGCAACGCTTCTTAATATGGAAGCCGGTGATATGAACGAGGCGGCAAAGAATTATGAAAAGATATATACAATTGCCAGTCGTTGCGGTGTGTTTGCAAAGTCAGATGTGCAACCGCTTCTTAATCAGGGGGCGCAGAAGAATGATATTGCCGCAAGTATATTCTATGCGGTTGTGAACCAGACTATTGCAGGTCTTGCACAGGGACGTGAGATTGAGGGTAAAGTGGTATATCTTGGAGGACCGCTTACATTTTTATCAGAACTTAGAAAAGCATTTGATAAGACTTTGAAGCTGGAGGGTGTGGCACCGGAGAATTCACTGTACTTTGTGGCTATGGGTGCGGCACTCAAGAAGGATAACAAGGAATTCGATATAGATGAATTGATCAGGAAGATTGACGGATATACGGCAACAGGTGGATATGCAAGCTGTAAACCTTTATTCACATCTAAGGAAAAGTATGATGAATTCGTTGAAAGACACAAGAGAAATTCAGATCATATAAAGAAAGTAGATACACTGGAGGGACACGTATTTCTGGGAATCGATGCAGGTTCTACAACGGTTAAAGCAGTTGTGGTTGATGAGGATGCCAATATTCTATGTTCACGATATCTTCCAAACGGTGGCAATCCGGTGCCTATTATTAAGGAGTTTTTAGAGGATCTTTATAAGCAGTATCCTGACATTCATATCCAGTCATCGGCTGTTACAGGCTATGGCGAGGAGATGATAATGAATGCATTCGGTGTGGATTTCGGTATCGTGGAGACAGTGGCACATTTTACTGCTGCCAGGAAGTTCCAGCCTGATGTCGATTTCATTATTGATATAGGCGGACAGGATATAAAGTGTTTCCAGATCAGAAACAACGCCATAGACAATATTTTCTTAAATGAGGCTTGTTCTTCGGGGTGTGGTTCTTTTCTGCAGACATTTGCAGGTGCACTCGGATATGGTATTGAGGACTTTGCAAAGCTTGGACTTTTCGCGGATAAGCCGGTGGATCTGGGTTCAAGATGTACAGTGTTCATGAACTCGTCAGTCAAGCAGGCACAGAAGGATGGTGCCAGTATTGAGAATATATCAGCAGGTCTTTCAATATCGGTTGTCAAGAATGCACTTTATAAGGTTATCCGTGCAGCATCTGCCAAGCAGCTTGGCGAGCACATCGTTGTGCAGGGTGGTACATTCCTTAACAATGCGGTGCTTCGTGCATTTGAGCAGGAGATAGGGCATGATGTGGTAAGACCGGAGATGGCCGGTATCATGGGAGCATACGGCTGTGCGTTATATGCGATGGAGAACAGTAAAGGAAAGAGCACGGTGCTTGATCAGGAAGGACTTAAGAATTTCAGCCATGAGATAAAGATGACCACTTGTAACGGATGTAGCAACCATTGTAAATTGACAATTAATATATTCGATAATGGCAGAAGGTTTATAAGCGGTAACCGTTGCGATAAACCGACGGCGAAGAAGGCGGAAGGACCACAGTACGATCTGTATGCGTATAAGCTGCATTTACTTGATGAGTACAGAAGATCAGACATTCCTAAGGAGAGAGCAAGAGGAACTATCGGAATTCCTATGGGACTTAATATGTATGAACTGCTTCCGTTCTGGTATACATTGTTTACAAGGTTGGGATTCAATGTGGTAACTTCTCCGAATTCATCAAGAAGTCTTTACCTGAGTGGACAGCATACGATACCGTCTGATACGGTGTGCTTCCCGGCTAAGCTTATGCATGGACATATAGAGGCACTTCTCAAGGAGAATGTTGATGCAATATTCTATCCGTGTCTTTCATATAATTTTGATGAGGGACTTGGTGACAATCACTATAATTGTCCTGTAGTTGCGTATTATCCGGAGGTGTTGTCGGCCAATGTTAAGGCACTTCGTGATGTGAAGTTCATATATGAATATCTTGGAATACACAGACGTAAGGATTTCACAAAGAAGTTCCACAAGGTACTTGAGAAATATTTTGGTAAGATGAAATTCTCAGATGTAGCCATGGCTTGCAATTATGCTTATGAGGAGTATGACAAGCACATGAGGCTGGTTCGTATGGAAGGAAGAAAGTACCTTAGGATTGCAAGTCGTGAGAATAAACCGGTCATTGTTCTTGCCGGAAGACCGTATCATCTTGATCCTGAGATTAATCACGGAATCAGTAAACTGATATGTGATCTCGGAGCAGTGGTAGTGACTGAAGATTCCGTATCTGATATGGCAGAACATGTAAATACCAAGGTGCTTAATCAGTGGATGTATCATTCAAGAATGTATGCGGCTGCAGAGTATGTTGCTGATTCAGGTAATTCCGATCTTAACCTTGTTCAGCTTGTATCCTTTGGATGTGGTGTGGATGCGATTACGACAGATGAGGTAAGGCGTATTCTTGAAGAGAAGGATAAAATATATACACAGATTAAGATAGATGAGATTACTAACTTAGGTGCAGTTAAGATAAGACTTCGCAGTTTGTTCGCTGCGACAGGACAGAAAGGGGAAAAGTCGGCATGAGTGAAGAGATGAAGAATTCTTTGGATAGGGATGATTTATCGGATTCAATAAATCAGGCAGGTATTAAAGACGGTCGTGTTGAGTTTACCAAGGAAATGAAGAAGGATTACACAATTCTTATTCCTGATATGCTGCCTGTACATTTCAAACTTTTGAGAAATGTATTCCTGCAAAATGGCTATAAAGTAGCTCTATTAAAGAATACCGGCAGAAGGGTGGTGGACACCGGACTTAAGTATGTTCATAATGATACCTGTTATCCGGCACTCCTTGTTATCGGTCAGATGATAAGTGCACTTCAAAGCGGCAAGTATGATGTCAATAAGGTGGCACTTATGATCACTCAGACAGGTGGTGGATGTCGTGCGTCTAATTACATTCATTTACTTAGGAAAGCATTAGTTAAAGCAGGTTTAGGTCATGTACCTGTAATCTCACTTAATCTGTCAGGACTTGAGAGTAACAGTGGATTCAAGCTTACAATGGAGATGATATACCAGGCGCTTATAGGACTTACATACGGAGATCTGTTCATGCTCCTTAAGAATCAGGTTCGCTCATATGAGGTTAATAAAGGTGAGGCAGATGAGCTTATCGCAAAGTGGGTAAAGGAGCTTTCGGCTCAGTTCCGGCATAGAAAGGGCTATACGCCTAAGGGCATGGAGAAGAATATGCGTGCCATTGTGGAAGATTTTTCAAAGATCAAGCTTAACAAGGTGCCTAAGACAAAGGTTGGAGTTGTGGGTGAGATATATGTTAAGTATTCCTCCATGGCGAACAATGATCTGGAGAATTTCTTAGTTGATCAGGACTGCGAGGTCATGGTTCCCGGAGTAATGGGCTTCATGATGTTCAAGATAGACAACCGTATTGAGGATATTAATCTTTATGGAGGAAGTCTTGCCAAGAAGAAGGTTGTGCAGGCACTTATGAAGTATTGCGAGATGTTAGAGGGAATGCTTTATGATAGTGTTTCTAAGTACAGTGACTTTACTCCTCCATCAAAATATGCACACATCAAGCAGCTTATCACCGGCGTTGTCGGACTTGGCAACAAGATGGGAGAGGGCTGGCTGTTGACTGCCGAGATGTTGGAGCTTTCTGAGTCAGGATATGAGAATATAATCTGTGCCCAGCCATTTGGCTGCCTGCCTAATCATATTGTTGGTAAGGGTATGATCAGAAAAGTCAAGGAGATATATCCACAGGCTAATATTGTACCTATAGATTACGACCCGGGGGCTACAAAGGTCAATCAGGAGAACCGTATCAAACTGATGCTGTCAGTAGCAAGGGAAGGATAGTACAGGATTCTGTTATCAAAAATACAAGTAAAAGAAAAGAAGAACGGCAAGGGTAAATATGTTTATATCTGCCGTTCTTTTTTTACTTACTTTTTTACTCAATTCTGTTGTACAAAGGTACACGTTATACTTATATGTCCATCTAAGCTTAATTTCAGTGCTTTCGATCAGTCAATGGTAAATT
>CAJOLO010000042.1 GCA_905235345.1 uncultured Lachnospiraceae bacterium | reverse complement strand
TTTTTGCAACGGATAATAAGATCTGTTCGATATTCCACTTGTCCTGACTGCTTCTTCAGCCATCACATCAAATTTTTCAGAGCCAATTCCCACTTCTGACAGCTTTGAAGGCAGACCCATTGTTTTAAAAAATGCTTCGGTTTTGTCAATACCTGCATTTGACACTTCATATACATCTTTCCCTTCAATATCCCATACATTTTTTGCATACATTACAAATCGTTCAACGGTGTCATCACAAAGAACATAACGCATCCAGGCAGGCGTCAGAATCGCCAATCCTTCTCCGTGTGTAATATCGTAAAATGCACTCAACTCATGTTCCATCGGATGAACCGACCATGCTCCGCCCTTACCTACCGTAAGAAGGTGATTAAGTCCAACTGTACTGGCCCACATTAGATTAGAACGTGCCTCATAATTCTCCGGGGAATTCAGTGCAATCGCCCCATAGTGGAAGCAGGTCTTTAATACGGCTTCTGATAACCGGTCTGTTATATATGCACCGTCATTTGGCTGAAAATATTGCTCTAATACATGTGATATGATATCAGCCGTACCTGCAGCGGTTTGTTTTTTAGGCAAAGTAAATAAATACGTAGGATCACATATAGATAACGCAGGATATAACAACGGCGAATTGATCTCTAACTTTTCGTGGGTCTCTTCATTACTGATCACAGCTCCGGAATTCATCTCGGATCCGGTTGCACAGATCGTAAGTACAACTACGATTGGAAGCGCTTTCTTTATCTTGCTGCGGTCAATTACCAGTTCCCATGGATCACCTTCATAATAAGCAGCACATGCAATATGCTTAGCCGCATCAATGCAGCTTCCGCCTCCCACTGCAAGAATTGCATCAATCCCTTCTTTTTTACATATCCCAACGCCCTTTTCTATTGATGAAAGCTTCGGATTCGGTTCAATCCCCGATAATTCAAACACCTCAAATTCTTTTAACAACTCATATATCTTGTCATACAGTCCTGTTTTTTTTATACTTCCTCCTCCATATACCAGCAATATCTTTTTTCCGTATGCGGCAAGTTCTCCCGGAAGACAATCTATCCGGTTTTTACCAAATCGGATATCTGTCGGAACACAAAAATCAAAATTATTCATACTTACCTCCTATATCTTTGCCTTAAAACGATCATACCTAAGTTCACTAAGATCAATATCCGTCTCTCCCGTGACAATCAGTTCCGCCAGCTGTTGTGCCGCAGCAGGTGCGATACCGAAGCCATGACCGTGAAACGCACATGCCACATATAGCCCCGGTACTTCATCCACTTTTCCAAGTGCCGGAACTCCATCAGCAGAAGCATCCATCCAACCGGCCCAGGTTCTTACAATCTTTGCATTTGCAAGATCCGGAAAATATTTCATGATCCCACGACAAATACAGGGAGCCGTCTTGCTATTAGTAACCGGTGTACCATTATCCTTGTTGAAGCGTTCCAAACCGGAAGAACCACCAAACACAAATGAACCATGCTTTGTCTGATGTCCATAGAAGTCTGCTTCCGCAGTTCCCAACATCTGATCAAACATATGCGGCTCAGCTTCCGTAACCAATGCCTCCAACAAAGAATTGGTCATTGGAATGTCAATTCCCACACTCGATAATATTGGACGGCTGAACAGTCCCGCTGCCACTAATACACTTTCTCCTTCGTATACATTATGCTCTGTGATCACCCTCCGAATTTTGCCCTTCACCGTTCTAAGTTCCCGCACCATCTCTCCGGTGATGAACCTCACCCCATTTTTCCTTGCCATCTTATAATAGCCAAGTGTTGTGGTAAGAGGGTTAGCATGTCCGTCTGTAGGACACCAGGATGCACAGGTTACCTCATCCGAAAGATACGGATTGATCTGTCTGACTTCATCACCGTCTATCATACGCACATCCAGTCCCACTCCCTTTGCATTATCCGCTAATCGTGTCAATATTTCCCTATGCTTCTCTGTCTTTCCCAGGCGCAGATTTCCGTCCTGATGATATTCACAATCCACCTCCAGTTCATCCGAGAGTGTCGGCCACAAATTCTGAATTCCATGCATCACCAATGGTAATTCCCGAACGTCCCGCCCCGACTGTCTAACGCCACCGCCATTTCGTGACGAACCACCGTTTCCTATATGATCACTTCCCTCAAGCACAATGACATCAGATCCCATTTTTGCCAGATAATAGGCTGTCGCACATCCTATAATACCGCCCCCAACAATTACCACATCTGCACAATTACTCATGTCCATCAGCCTCCTTTGCCTCATTTGCAAATATATACATTTCAATCGGTCGCATCGGAACACGGCTGGTGGCAGGTTCCAGTTGATCCGGCACTACGCCTAATTCTTTTGCAACAATCCCCTTTACCAGTCGACTGCAAGTCTGTCCCTGACATAGTCCCATACCCGTTCGTAAATATCTCCTGATTTCTGTCAGTGTCCACATTCCATCATGAACCGCTCTTCGAATTTCTCCCTTTGTGATTTCTTCACATCTGCAGATAATCTGATCATCATCCAAAGCCGGGATATATTCTCCAATATCTCTAGATCTGTCATTTACTTCGTTCATCTTTCCTTCCTCCAATCTGAGTTTATGCATATTTTTTAAAGAATCTCGCCTTCATCGCATACTCCTTCGGAACTCTTATGGTCAACAAATTGGTTTTATCAAATGCCTTAAGACTCTTAACATCTATCACCTCAGCCTCGCATACCTTTTTCCCGTTTCTTCCGAGTCCTTCACCCTTTGTTCCTATTGCCGGAAGCGGTAAAAATTCATATGGAAGTGTCACCGTTGCCGTTCCATCCCCACAATCTTCATTGACCAGAAAAACAGCCTGTCCCGAGCAGGATGCAACACACATTCCACAGTTAATACATTCCGTCTCTTCTGCAATGGTCGGTAGTGAAGTAATATTGTCGCCGATACTTATACATTTCTTAGGACATACATCCTGACAGGGATTACACGGAATATTCTGTGTGCACTCCATTACCGGATGTATCCCATGCTTATGGGTTACACCCGGGTATCGCTCTATCTCATCATCCGCTACATATCCATACTTCAGCAACTGTACGGATACAGGAATCCCCTCCTCCGTTTCCGTAATCTGTTTTCCTCTGTTTTTTGGTGCAAACATTCCCTGACGAAGCCCTTCTAATGCCTGTTGAAGATGTGCCAACTCCTTATCTCTTTCTCCCTTTTCTATGTAACCGAGGTATTCCGCAACTGCGACGCCCGCCATTCTTCCCTCTATCATAGCGGAGCTTGCCTCCTCAATACCGGATACATCACCTGCCACATAGATTCCCGGCAGAGAAGTTTCTCCCCATGTATCACAAACCGGAACCTGCCCGCCACGCTTCGGATTATCTTCCATTTCACAACCTGCCATTTTTAATAATTGAGACATGGGTGAAAGCCCTACTGCAAGGCAGATGGTATCCACATCAAAATGCTTTTCCGTACCCGGAATAAATTGAAAATGCTCATCCACTTCCGCAATTACGACTCCGGTTACAGACTCCTCCCCCTCTGCCCTGACGATAGTATGAGATAAATAAAACGGTACTCCGGTTCTTGCGATTTTGGCCGCATGAACACCATATCCGCCAACCTTTGGTGCAGCATCCACTAAAGCAACCACTTCACAACCACACTGCATCAACTGATAGCTTACAACAAGACCTACATTACCGGATCCGAGCATCAGTATCTTCCTGCCGGGCTTCACACCATGAAGATTCATCATGGTCTGTGCAGCGCCTGCTCCAATCACCCCGGGAAGCGTCCATCCATCAAACGTCACCATATTTTCCGCGGCACCCGTTGCAATGATCACTGCATCCCCTTTAAAATGTTGAATCTCTTCTCCTGTTTTTACCGTAATCTCTTTATCCTGATATAAACCGATTACCGTTGCATTTAAGATAACCTGTACCCCCAGTGCATCCGCCTCATCTAACAACTGCTGTCCAATCACAAATCCGCGGATTCTTGCCTTATGCTCTTTTGATCCGAAAAATTTATGAATCTGTTTAAACAACTGTCCGCCCGGCTTCTCATTTTCATCAAATACAACTACGTTCATGCCTCTCTTCGCTGCCTCAATTGCCGCTGACAAGCCGGCAGGTCCGGCTCCTACTATGATCAAATCATATCTCTTCATTTCCATCCGCTCCCCTCTACTGATCTTCAAAAGGTTTATCACTCACACCATACTGTGTACATACCTGCATTCCTTCCTTTAATGCGGTAACACAGGTTCTTACATTGGGCACTCCGTCAACAACCATAACACAATCTGTGCATCGACCTATTGCGCAGAAAATTCCCCGCGGACGATGTTCTTTTTTTGTATATCGATGTACCATCACTCCGGAAGCTTTGAGTGCCGCTGCAATCGGCTCACCCTCATAGCCCTGAAGCTCTTTTCCATCGTATGTAAATGTAACTAATTTCCCTTTTTCCTTTACACCCAGAATCGGATGCTCATCTATTCTCATTTCCATTGCGATACCTCTCTTTCCAAAATCTTAAGACATTAATATAAATCCGGCTTTTCCCAAAGTCCCAATTTTACGCCAAGCCCCAAAGCCTTCGCCTTGTCATAGCAGACCTTTCCCCAAGCAACATCTTCTACCGGCATTCCTCCAACCGAAAAGATAAATATCTGATCCTCACTGACTCTTCCCGGACGTTTTCCATATATAATATCTCCAAGATCAATAATATCCTGTTTTGATATGATTCCCTCATGTGCCATATCGGTAAATTTGGAACCAATAATATTGTTAACTCCAAAGGATGGATATGGGTACTCCTCCTCCCATGCTTCATACAACCTGAGGTTATCAACTACAAGCGTACATTCCTTCATCTCATCACTATCCATATCAAAGCAACTGACTCCTATCAATAATGCTCCGGGTTTAATCCACTCTTTCTTAACAAAAGGATATAAAGAAGGATCCGTTCCTCCGCTATTGGCAAATGATACCACATCCGTATCTCTCACCAGTTCTTCTACTGTCTCAACCGCTTCCACAGATTTTAACTGCGGATAAGTTTTCCTTACATGTTCTATAAATTTATTAAGAGACTCTTTCCTCCTTCCCTTCACCTTAACCCTTTCAATACCCGGACAGGTATTAAGAATCGCTTCAAGAGAAGTTCTTCCCATAACGCCCGGTCCACAGATTCCACACACCTTTGCATCCTTTCCGGCCAGATACTTAACCCCAACACCCGGAATTGCACCGGTCCGGTAAGCACTCAGCAGATTCGCACTCATAAGTGCCAACGGTGCTCCGGTATCCTTGTCATTTAACATGAGAGTAAGAATAGATCTCGGAAGTCCTTTTTCACGATTCGCCATATTGGAGCCATACCATTTCATGCCCACCAGATCAAACGGTCCTCCGATATATGCCGGCATTGCCATGAACCTTCGATCATCTCCTTCATCCTTTGGCATATTCACAAACGGAGAACTCTCAGGAAATGAAATCTGACTGCCGTGAGAGTTATGATTCTCCCCACCCATTACATAATCTCCTGTATTAAGACATTTCACAACTTCCTCCATTGCAGCAATACATCCCTCCATATCTTTTACACCTGCTTTGATCATATCCTCTTCACTCAGAAACAGAAAATCAATTGATGACTCATTCATAACACATACCTTCCTTTCTCAATCACAAAGGGACTGCTTCAAAAAGCAGCCCCTTTGCTTACCTATAATGATAATGTACGACTTTTTCTTTCATTCTTCAATTACTTAGAGATACCATTTTTCTACTTATTTACGCTCACGCATACTTACTTTTAAGTATTTTAGAACATATATGGTTCATCCCAGAGATTTAACCTCTGACCAATTCCCAGTTTTAACGCATTCCGGTAGCAATCATATCCCCATGACAGATCTTCAAGCGGCATTCCGCCAATCGAACACATAACAATATCGTCCTTTGAGGTTCTTCCTTTAGACACACCGTTTACAAGATCGCATATAGAAATGACATCCTCGCGTTTTGCTTTTTTCTCATTTACCAGATGTACAAAATGAATCCCCATAATGCACCATTCACGTTTATTTCCAAAATCATCTACCGGTCCTCTTGCAATAAAATTGCTAAGGTATTTTTCGTACATCCCATAATTATCCACAACCATTTTTGTATCAAGAAATTCGTCGAAATTCTTGTAGTAGAAGCTACCCATTGAAAAAACAGTTGCTCCGGGTTTAAACCATTCCATATGAAACTCTTCCATATTTTCCTTTGTAACAGACATCGCTTCACTGATCACATCCGCATCACGGCAGGCTTCTTCCAGACTGTCACAGATTTCAATCTCTTTGATCCCGGGATAGTTTTCCTCAATGAATTTTTTCATGGACAATGCTGTTTTTGAAGTTCCTGAGCTCCCTCTGATCTTAACTTTATATAGTTCAGGCAGCACTTCCATATAACACATCAGCGCACACTTATTGATGACTCCGGGTCCGATCAAAGACAACACCTTGGAGTCTTTGTTTGCCAAATAGTCAGCCGCCATAGCCGGCATCGCTCCTGTCCTCATCGCACTTAACAGATTAGCAGACATAATAGCCTTCGGCGCACCGGTATTCACATCTGACAACGTAACCAATAAAATAGATCTTGGAAGCTTTAAAGCACTGTTCTTACTGTTTGAGCCATAATATTTCTGTCCTGCAATATGGAATCTTCCTCCCAGATATGCAGGCATCGCCATGAATCTCCGATCCGGTCCATCATCCAAAGGAAATCCTTCAATCTCTGATGTCTGGGGAAAATTCATCTGCAGGCCATGCTCATCGCCCTTAGGACCACCTAACAGAAAATCTTTCTTTCCAAAAAGCGATAATGTTTCCCTCATCGTCTCTATACAAGCGCCGGCATCTAAGACGCCGGCTTTAATCATGTCCTCTTCATTTAAATACAAAAAATCAATTTTCATACAATCCCCCAATTCCCGTTACTGCTTTAATTTTGTCCACATTTCATTGTAAATCTCCAGTGTATCGTTATCCAGATTTTTAACATTTTCACCGGAAGATATAACTTCTGCCGGCGGATTCTTGGCTGCATTATCACTGTAATCGCTTCCCATGGTCTCTACTGCCGCCTGATTAGGGCAGAGATAAGGAAATTCCTCAGATACAGCCTGTGCTGTTTCCGGCTCCAACATGAAGTTAATAAATTCCATTGCTCCCTCAAAGTTCTGACATCCTTTTAAGACAGCCCAGTTATCCATAAACACATAGGCTCCCTCTTTCGGATACACGACCTTGATATCAGGAACTTCCTCCATCGCCAATGCGATCTCGGCACTCCAGATTGCACCAACCGATGCATCTCCTGAAATTAATGCACTCTTCGGGCTGTCTGAATCATAAAGACAGACATTGTCTTTCAATGTCAATAATTTCTCCTCTACTTCCGCCAGCTTATCAGGATCCGTCTCATTCATGCTATATCCAAGACTACGTTCTGTCATACCGATAATGGCACGATAGTCATCCAGAACGACCAGTTGTCCTGCAAGAGAAGGATCGAACAGATCAGCATAACCTGTAATATCCTTATCCACCTTTTTAGTATTAACGGCAATTGCAACAACTCCACCCTGATACGGAGCGGAATATGTGTTTCCCGGATCATAAGACGGATTTAAATATACTTCATTTATATTAGAGAGATTCGTCAGTGCATCCTTGTCTAACTCTTCCAGCATTCCCTGCTCTATCATAAGCTGAAGCATATAGTCACTCGGAAGAACAATATCGTACGTTCCTTCTGATTCAGATTTTACCTTTGACAGCATATCCTCGTTAGAAGAATATGTAGACACATTGCATTTGATCCCGGTCTTCTCCTCAAATTGTTTGATTACAGAATCAGGTACATATTCAGTCCAGATAAAAATATTGAGTTCACCCTTGTCCTGCTTACCGCCCGATGAACTATCAGAACCTCCACAGCCTGTCAAAGCTGTCATTACCAAAGCGACACACATAATAAAACTTAATAATTTTCTTTTCATGATCTTAATCCTCCTTACTTTTGGGTTTTAATATGTTACTTTGCGTCACAACGACCACCAGGATCGTTGCAACCAATATTATAGTTGAAAGAGCATTTACATCCGGCGAAACACCGCTTTTAATACTCTCCATAACCTTCAACGGATATGTCTTTGTCTGACCATTCACAAAATAACTTATGATCACATCATCAATTGAAAGCGTAAATGCCAACAATGCTCCTCCCGCAATTCCCGGTGCAAGCACCGGAAGCGTAATCTCAAAAAAAGTTACAATTCGGTTTGCACCCAGATCCATACTTGCCTCTTCAATAGAATTATCATATCCATTCAGCCTTGCTCTTACATTAAAAATAACAAAGGGTACACAGAATGTCACATGGGATAAGATCAAAGTCAACATTCCTCTGGGAATATTCGCATTTGAAAAAATTGTCAGAAGCGAAATACCCAGGACAATCTCCGGTATGACAACCGGTATATACAGCAACCCATTTATGATCCCTTTTCCTTTAAATTTGTATCGGTACATACCGACTGCGCCCAATGTTCCGATAATCGTTGCCAAAACAGTACTGACAATCGCAATGATCATGGTATTGCCAAAAGCTTCCAGTAATGCATCGTTTTCCCACAGTTTTATATACCAGTCAAAGGTAAAACCCTTCCATGACAGATAAGGTTTACTGTTAGTGGCATTAAATGAATTCACAACAATCACCGAAATTGGTAAGAACAAAAACATATATACGATTGCACAGAAGATAACATTTAATATTCTTTTTCGTTTTTCTTTCTTCTCTCTTTTCATATGTCACACTCCCAAACTATCCATATCTCCGCCAAGTCTCTGATATATCCTGACTAAAATCAGTGTTACTATAATTAATATGATAGATAGTGCCGCTCCTAACGGCCAATTATTTCCACTCTTAAATTGTCTTTCGATCAGATTACCGATCACATCAGAATTTCCGCCGCCCAGAATGTTTGCAACAAAGAAGTACCCAAGACAGGGAATAAACACCATTATGCTCCCGGAGAAAATACCGCTTGATGTCAATGGAAGAATCACTTCAAAAAACGTAGACACCGGTCTTGCTCCGAGATCAGCTGATGCCTCTAAAAGATTCCCATCCAGTTTTTCAATTGCTGTATAAAGCGGGAGAATCATAAATGGTATCAGACAATACACCATACCAAGCACCGTTGTCCCCTGTTTGTATAAAAAATTCAGCGGTTCTTTTGTAAGATGAATTGCCTGCAATGCAGAATTCAGCCAGCCATTGGTTCCCAAAAATGTTCTCCAACCGTAGATACGAATCAGGGAATTAGTCCAAAAAGGTATAATGACCAACATATATAACAGTTGTTTTTTTCTGCTTTTTGTTCTTGCTATCATATAAGAAAACGGATAACCGATCAGAATACAAATGACAGTAGTCATAAAAGCAATAATAATTGACTGTGCATATATTCTCAAATAATCCGGGTTCATCAGTTTCTTATAATTTTCAAGTGAAAACCGGAACACAACATTATAATAATTATCCGTTGTACAAAAACTCATAACCGCTACATAGAGCAATGGAACTGCAACCAATAAGACCAACATAACCGTCACAGGTCCGACTGTTACAATCGCAGGAAGAACATTGGCTTTCCACTGATGCTTTGAATATTTTTTGCTCATACACATCCCTCCTATGCCAACACAATATTATTAAGTGCTTCAAAGATCGAATCCTCTTTACTGTGAATCAACACTGCATCCTCCGGATTCCAGTACGGATAAATATATGTCCCGATTTCCGGAAGATTCTGTCCCGCCAGGCGTTCCATTTTTAACTCATTTCCATTAGGAAGTGACACAATACATTTGATAACGGAACCTACATATACATAATCCTTTACCACTGCCGTGATTCCAAATCCATCCACAGGCGTTAAAGAATACTTCATCTTTTCAGGTCTCACGGATACCGTCATATACTCTCCGAAACGAAAACCTTTCCCTTTGCCGGAGATAAACCCATTCTCGATCATTACCTGTACGGAATCCTGTTCTACATAACTGACAGTTCCATCAAAAATATTAGTCTCTCCAATAAAGGTTGCAACAAATTTCGTTGCAGGAGCTTCATAGATTTCTGTAGGCGTCCCCAACTGATCCAACACGCCATCATGCATGATCGCGATTCGGTCGCTCATGGTCAGGGCCTCTTCCTGATCATGTGTTACATATATAAATGTAATGTTCAGTTTTTTCTGCAACCTTTTCAATTCCATCTGCATCTGTTTTCTCAGTTTCAGATCCAAAGCACCTAAAGGCTCATCAAGAAGCAGCACCCTCGGTCGGTTGATCAATGCTCTCGCAATGGCTACTCTCTGTTTTTGTCCACCGGATAACTGGCTCGGATATCGTTTTTCAAATCCTTCCAACTGTACCAGTTCCATCATATGTAACTCTTTCCTTAATCTCATCTTTCGGAACCTTTTTCATCTTCAATCCATACGCAATGTTGTCAAATATGGTCTTGTGCGGAAAAAGTGCATAACTTTGAAACACCGTATTAACATTACGCTCAAAAGGCTCTTTCTCCTCTATGTTCTCACCTTCTACTTTGATACTTCCTGTAGTGGGTTCTTCAAATCCTGCAATCATTCGAAGTGTGGTTGTCTTTCCACAACCGGATGAACCCAGGAGTGTGAGAAACTCCCCTTCTTCCACTGTGAGATTCAGATCCTTTACCACATGATTGTTTCCGTATATTTTATTTACTCCTTCTATTTCAACAATATGTCCCACATAATCACCTCAAATCATTCCATCTTACACATCTTTACAATGCCTTTGTTCCCCGTTCGCCTGTACGTATCCTGACAGCCTCTTCAATATTTCTGATAAATATTTTTCCATCTCCGACGTGATCGGTGGCACATACTTCCCGAACTTTCATTATCACAGGATCCACATCCTTATTTTCCACCACGACTTCCACCTTGATCTTTGGCAGTAAATTAATGGTTGTTTTAAACCCTTTGATTTCATTCACACCCTCTTCAGTTACAGAACCCTTTTGTGTTCCACAACCCATTACTGTCGATAATGTCATTCCACCGCAATGAATTTCATCCAGAATTTTTTTAACTTCCTCCAACTTTTCAGGTCTGATAATCATAACTAACTCTTTCATAGTAATTCATCCTCCTTTACAAAAGAAAAAGGAACTACCTTTCAGATAGCTCCTTTGCCTGTTTGCGTTTAATTAATTTAAGAGAATGATAATTCTTTTATGCAAATAATGCAATTCATATTTTTCACCATTTTTCTACCACTTTTTAAGTACGTCACTCCTTTTCTTTGATCATTTTAAACAACTGTACTCTGTTTTTTATACCAAGCTTTCTATATATATTCAAAATGTGTTTCTTAAGTGTATTTTCCGTAATTGACAGTTCATCACAGATATCCGGGTTACCTTTTCCCGCCATCAGCATACGAAGAATTGTCTGCTCTCTTTTTGTCAACTCATACTTCTCTGCTGCGGCAGATACTGTTAATTTCCCCTCCAACAATTCTCCATTCTTTTTCTGTTGCTCCAATCGAAATGCCAGATGATCTTTAAGCATATCCAACAAAAATATATCATCATATTGAAAATCATCTTTTCCTATTGTCCGATAGAATGTAACAACACCAACAAACTGTTTATTACGAGCCAGTATCATCTGAAGTGAATAATGCCAGTTATTCGGCTTATACACCTTTTTATAATATTCAGTCTCTATCCTCGTTTCGTCAGATATGATATCTGTTTCCCTGTATATCAGGGATTTCCCACTATATAATATTCCCCTGCTGTAATCTATCCCATCATAAAGATCAGAAAGATCCTCCTCACAATTATAAAATACCGGTGCCGTTAATTTCTCACAGCCATCCGCTGATGCAAGATAAAAATCCGCACTGTCAAAATCAATCAGCATTTTTATCTGCTCCAGAAATTCCCGTCGCATTTGATTGAAATTATCCAATGTATATATCTTATATATGATATTATTCAACACAATCCAATCATTGGTTTCCAGCGTTCTCATATCAGACCTCCTAAGTATCGGTCAATTACCAATTATTTATTCATATTGCCCGTCGGCTCAATGTTTTCATTCCCGAAATGCCGGCTT
Organism: uncultured Lachnospiraceae bacterium; assembly: GCA_905235345.1. Classification (GTDB taxonomy): domain Bacteria; phylum Bacillota; class Clostridia; order Lachnospirales; family Lachnospiraceae; genus CAG-590. The sequence goes on along the minus strand of CAJOLO010000042.1, from coordinate 6,397 downwards.
GTACAGGCGCAGCCGTCGCTTTGCTCATTTTTTCATAAGATTTGAAGATTATTATAACACAGAAAGTTCCTCCATACCACAACAAAACACTGTTAGTTAAGCAAAATCTAGACACACAGCACAATTTGTGTTAGAATTGTAAGGATTAAATTGATATCGGAAAGGATGGTTTCACCATATGAAAACCAATATATATAATAACGATAAACACAATATCGCCAACAGGCATAACAAAGCACGAAAAACACTTATTATTTCCATGGCATTTATCCTTGCATTTTCCCTTGCAGGCTGTGCACTGTTAGACAGTAAGTCAAAGGTATATTCAAGGTATATTGTCAGTCTTCTGGACATAAACTATAAGAATGTGTCAAAGGATTACATGACACTCACCGGCGTGTCCCAGAAAGACGCCGAGGCGGTATATGTTGCCAATATGGACTATCAGGCACATAGTCTGATGAATTACTATGGCGTCAAAGAGGTGGATGACGGAACAATACTTTCGGAATTTTACTATCTGGCACAATCCATATTTGCCAATGCTAAATACGAGGTTAATGATGTGAGTCACGACTCAGGTTCCGACACCTATACACTTAAACTTACCGTATATCCTCTGGATACCTTAGAGACCAGTTACGACAGAATTGTCGAATACATTGAAGGCTTTAATGCCAGAGTTGACGAAGGAGATTATAACGATACCACAGAGACAGAATATGAGACAGAGTTCGCAGAGGGTATTATAGAAATATTAAAATCCACTGTAGATAATGCAGGCTATATGGATCCCGTAACATTGGAAATACCTATCAATCCATCTGACGATTATTACTTTATTTCCGACGAGGATTTTCTTACCATCGACCGGAACATCTTGTATATCCGCGAGAATCCTGCTTCAACTGATACTTCTGTCGATACAGATAACGCAACGACCGATGACGAAGCTATTGATGATGTCTCTAACGACGATGCTATTGATGAGGTTTCTGACGACGATGCAGAAAATGATTAAATATTATGATAATTTAAAAGAGGTATTCATATGTATCAACTAGATTTTAGCAACCCAATACACGTGCATTTCATCGGAATCGGCGGAATCAGTATGAGCGGACTTGCAGAGATTCTTTTGAAGGCACATTTCAAGATAAGCGGCTCCGATGCCAAAAGCTCCGATATCATTGATAATCTGATATCCATGGGGGCAATCATCAACATCGGACAATCAGCCGGTAATATAACAGACAACATTGACCTTGTGGTCTACACAGCAGCCGTACACGAGGATAATCCCGAATACGCAGAGTGTGTGAGACGAAAGCTTCCAATGCTTACCAGAGCACAGCTTCTCGGCCAGATAATGAATAATTATAAGTATTCCATTGCTGTATCCGGTACTCACGGAAAGACCACAACCACTTCAATGCTTTCCCAGATATTCATGGAAGCAGATACCAACCCCACAATATCTGTTGGAGGAATATTAGATTCAATAGGAGGTAATGTCCGCGTAGGACAATCGGATTATTTTGTGACCGAAGCCTGCGAATATACCAACAGCTACCACGCTCTGTTTCCTTATATAAGTATAATATTAAATGTTGATGCAGACCATCTGGATTTCTTCAGCGGCATTGATGAGATTATCGAAAGCTTTCACACCTTTGCCACCAACCTTCCGGATAACGGTCATTTGATAATCAACGGAGACATGGATTGCCTTGACAGGGTTACAAGGGAGCTTAACTGTAATATTGTTACCTTCGGAATTTCAGATAAGAACAATTATTATCCTGTTAATATAGAAGCTGACAATAACGGACATATGAATTATACTCTTGTAGTTAACGGCAAGGAGCAGGAACGAATTCATCTTAATATCGGTGGAACACATAATATAACCAATTCCCTTTCCGCCATCGCCGCTGCCGACATATTAGGTATTCCACGCGAATATGTACTGACAGGACTTGCAAGCTTCGGAGGTGCACACAGACGCTTCGAATTAAAGGGAACCCTCGGTAATGTCACAGTCATTGATGACTATGCTCATCATCCAACTGAGATTAAGGCAACACTGTCAACCGCAATAAACACTCCTCATAACGAGCTCTGGGTTATATTCCAGCCTCACACCTACACAAGAACCAAAGCATTATTTGAGGAATTTGCAGATGCACTTAAAGGCTTTGACCATGTCATACTGGTAGATATATATGCTGCAAGGGAGAAGGATACCGGACTTGTTCACGCAAAAGATCTTGCAGAACGCATTAAAGAACTTGGTACAGATGCAAGATATTTCTCTTCCTTCGATGCGGTTGAAAATTATTTATTAAAAAATTGCAAAAAAAATGATCTGTTGATAACTATGGGAGCCGGAGACGTCTATTTAATAGGCGAAGAGCTTCTCGGAAAGTAATTATACACATTATCCACAACCTGTAAATGCCCTCTTGACAAGGATAGGTTGTGGATATTTTTATTTACATAATTATTTTTCATAAGCTATTAATTTAACAGTTTTTTATCCTGTAATATTGTTTTTTCCTATATTTCTTTTCTTATATTACAAAAGCATAATTCTTATGTAAACAATCAATCCACATAATCCACACAATCCACAATTATCTCCGAAGGCCGCCCCAAAACACTTGTTCTATTTTCATTTTCATTTCTCTATGTTATAATCGCTTTGCAAATGAGTTTACACAATATATATCAGTTCAGAAGGGAGAAACAGACAGACATGGAAACCATTACAATATCTACTAAAAATCACGAAACTTACTCGTCTGTTTCCAACTTTTTCATAGACTATTATATGACCGAGGCAAACGGAGAATACGTCAAGGTTTATCTATATCTTGTCCGTTTACTTAACAGTGGACGTGCTATAACCGTTGCCGATATCGCCGACCATTTTGACTCAACGGAAAAAGATATATGCAGAGCTATAAGATACTGGATCAAGCAGAAAGCCATCAAATTGGAATATACCTCGGATAAGATACTTACAGGCATAACTCTTCTTCCTCTTACCGCAAGAGCTGCTAATAATGACAACAATAATCTGCTTTCAATGTTAGGTGTCGGTGATGATGATTCCGACTATTCGAACAATGATACGAAAAAAGCAGCACAGAACTCCAATACTGATGAATACGCAGCTTCCGAAGAGGATATAACTAAAGAACCGTCAGGAAAAGCAGCTAAAACTAAAGTCGTTTCCAATCCTTCGGACAATTCATCTGAGAACGTATCTAATATAAGCCCTACAACAGATGACCGCGAAGATAGCAGGGCTGCTATAACCGTTCCCAAAAAGAAGCGGTTTTCTCCTTCATTTATCGCTGAAAAATCCGAGGATGAAGATTTTGGAAATCTTTTATATCAGACAGAAACCTATTTTGACAAACCGCTGACACAGTCAGATGTTCAATCACTTTTATATATATTCGAGGAGCTTCATTTCTCCACGGATCTGTTGGAATATCTGGTAGAGCACTGTGTTTCCATAGGAAAGAAAAGCTGCAGATATATCGAAGCTGTTGCAATAGACTGGTATAAAAACGGAATAACAACAGTGGAGGATGCTAAGATTGCATCAAAGAATTATAATTCTCTATACATGTCCGTATTAAAGCAGCTTGGAATACCCAACAGGGTTCCTACACCTGACGAAACGAGATTTATCGACACCTGGTATAATACTTACTCATTCAACAAGAATATAATCATTGAAGCCTGCAGACGGGCAATACTTAACAATCCGCAGTCTGCTAACTTCAACTATGTTAACGGCATCTTAGAAAGCTGGTATAAGCAAAACGTCCACACGCTTTCAGACATTCAGAAGCTGGATGAAGAATGGGCCGCCAGAAAAAAGAAGAACGCTACTGCCAAAAACTCTTCCGGCAATCAGTTCAACAATTATCAAAGCTCCACTGATGATGCTGTAGTCGATGAATTTGAGAATCTGTTCTTAAAAGAAACCAATAAAAAATGAGATTAACTGTGATATAATAATCATAAAGACTATAACAAAGGAGTCCGGAAATGTTGCTAAATGAAGCTTCTTACGATGAGATCATGCAGGTCTATAATGAGCATCAAATTGAAAATCGTGCCAAAGAAAACATGCGAAAAAAAGAAATATATGAAAAGCTTCCGCGAATTCATGATATTGATCAGACCATCGCCATGTCATCTATCGAAGCCACCAGAAAAAGATTACGCGGTCAGGGAGATGACCTGCAGACTGTAGCAGAAAGAAACCGTGAGCTGATAGCCGAAAAGGAGCAGCTTTTGACATCAAACGGCTATCCCACCGACTATTTAAAGCCCATTTACACTTGTCCCATATGTCAGGACACCGGAAAGACCGGCACAGATTACTGCTCCTGCTTTAAGCAGGCAGTTATCTCCTTTCTCTATAAACAGTCTAATCTGGATAAAATATTAGCCGTGGAAAACTTTGAAAACTTTAATCTCGATTATTATTCTAAAGAATCCGATGGCGTGCATCCATACACACCATATGACAATATGAGTAACATTTTGAATAAGGCAACGCAGTTCACCGAAGAATTTGACGATACGGGTGGAAATATGCTTTTCTACGGAAATACCGGTCTCGGAAAGACCTTTCTTTCCAACTGTATTGCCAAAGCATTATTAGACACAAGGCACACTGTTCTCTATCAGACCGCTATACATCTTTTCGATGACGTATGTGCCGGTGCTGTTATGCGAAAAAATGATAATCCCGGAATAAGAGAAACCTATGATTATCTGTTTTCCTGTGACCTGCTTATAATTGATGACCTTGGCACAGAACGTACAAATTCCTTTGTATCTTCTGAGCTTTATGATATACTTAACACGCGAATGCGTGAAAAGAAATCCACAGTAATATCCACGAACCTTAATCTTAAGGAACTTAACGAGAGATATTCCGACAGAATTTCCACACGTATATTCGCGGAGTACAAGGTTTATAACTTCTATGGCAATAACATACGACTTGCCAAAAGAAGAAATGAAATCAACCAATAAAACAATATTACAGGCAATTCAAGATTCAATATCGTATCCTGATTGCCCTACAAACAAAGGAGACATTATCATGCCAAAAGACAGCCACTTATTATCAACAATCCCCGTAGGTCCCTTGGGAATTATTGCAATGGACAATTGCAAAGAATTGGGAGACCGTGTCGATTATTATTTGACAAAATGGAGAAACGAACGTCAGTTTTCAGAGAAGAACACCATAGCTTTCAACGGGTACGCAAAAGATTCATATCTCGTAGGGGCACATTGTCCGAGATTTGCATCAGGGGAAGCAAAGGGAGAGCTTCTTGAATCCGTTCGTGGTAAGGATCTTTATCTTATGGTGGATGTAACCAATTACAACATCAAATATTCCATGTATGGTATAGAATGCCCTATGTCACCTGATGACCACTACGCCGATCTCAAGCGTATTATCGCAGCTGCATCAGGAAAAGCCAGACAGATAACAGTAATCATGCCTTTCCTATACGAAAGCAGACAGCATAAGAGAAGCGGAAGAGAATCCTTGGATTGTGCTTTAGGTCTTCAGGAACTTTCATCCTTTGGTGTTAACAACATAATAACCTTCGATGCACATGACCCCAGAGTTCAGATGGCAATTCCAAACAGTGGTTTTGAAAATATACGCCCGACATATCAATTCTTAAAAGCGTTATTAAGAAACACACCTGACCTTGAGCTTTCAAAAGAACATCTCATGGTAATAAGCCCGGACGAAGGAGCAATGAACCGTGCTATCTATTTCGCTAACGTACTTGGTGTAGATGTCGGAATGTTCTATAAAAGACGTGATTACAGCAGAGTTGTCAACGGACGTAATCCTATCGTTGCACACGAATTCTTAGGTGATTCCGTTGAAGGCAAGGATGTTATAATCATTGATGATATGATATCCTCAGGAGAAAGCATGATCGATGTAGCTAAGCAGCTAAAGGCAAGAAAAGCCAAGAGAGTATTCTGCGTATGTACATTCGGTCTGTTCACCAATGGTCTTGATACATTCGACAAAGCTAAAGAAGACGGTACAATCGAGAAAGTCATTACAACCAATCTTACCTACCGCAATGAGGAATTGTTAAGTCGTGACTGGTATATTACAGCTGACATGAGCAAATATATAGCCCTGTTGATCGATCACCTGAACCATGGTGTCTCAATCTCAGATATCCTTGATCCAAATGATCGTATCACAGACCGTATCAACGAATACAGACAATCTCACACAATCCGCGAGAACTACTGATATTCTCGCAGAAAAGCCTCCTTATGTATATTGCATAATATACATAAGGAGGCTTTTTTTATATTT
>CAJOLO010000041.1 GCA_905235345.1 uncultured Lachnospiraceae bacterium | reverse complement strand
TAGCAGAAGCTTCTGCGTCCTTCGGACTTGAACCTTCTGAGACCTATCATATGGGCAGTTCTAAGGTTCGTGGCAAGCACTCACCAAGAACTGCTCCGCATGTCCGGCATCCGCTGGGAGTATAGCGGGATATTAAGAAACTCTAATTTCCTCCCAGATGTCATACAAAGCACCGCATGTTCCCGGGACTCTTGCTGTCATTGGATGCCACTACGATAAATACAATGTAGTTTAGTGTTTTCAATAAATCGAATACTAATAAAAAAGGGACATAGTGTTTTCAACGAACAGCCGGCAGGCAGATATAAGGGCTCGGTCCTATGGCTGTTTAGACGGGATTGAGACTTCTAAGTGTCCCGCCAAGACTTCTATACCGTCCGCGACCGGCTTCCATTCGACATCCTGTCTCAGTCTCGCCTTGCTCGCCATCCGTGGCTCGCATCGCTATGAAACTTACGGGACACCAAGAAGCTCTAATCCCTTACTAAAATGCCATAGGACCGAGCCCTTATATCTGCCTGCCGGCTGTTCATTGAAGGTAATAAACTATTAATTTACAAGATGCTTCATATTATTTGCACTAATAGTTGTGGTATCCAATGACAGCAAGAATCCCGGGACTCTTGCGTCCGTCAACCATAACCCCAAAATCAGCAATTTAATTGAGATAAAGAAAGGAAAAAAGCAAATGACAAGAATAATAATGCATGGCTGTAATGGTCATATGGGACAGGTAATAACAGACCTTGTTTCGAAGGATAATGATGCTCAGATTGTTGCGGGAATCGATATTGTGGATAACAGAGATAACGGTTATCCGGTATTTACCGACATTTTTGCATGTGATGTTGAGGCGGATGTTATCATAGATTTCGCAGCGGCAGTGGCGATTGACAAATTGTTGAAGTTCAGTAAGGAGAGAAAGATTCCTGTGGTTTTATGTACAACCGGACTTTCAGAGGAGCAGTTAGAACTTGTTAAGGAAACATCTAAGGATGTGGCAGTGCTTAAGTCTGCCAATATGTCTCTTGGAATCAATACTTTACTTAAACTATTGAAGGATGCGGCTAAGGTGTTCGGACCTGCCGGCTATGATATTGAGGTTGTTGAGCAGCATCACAGACTTAAGAAGGATGCTCCGAGCGGAACAGCACTGGCTCTTGCAGACTCGGTAAATGAAGCTTTGGGTAATGAGTATGAGTATGTGTATGACAGAAGTACCAGAAGTGAGCAGCGCCCGGATAAAGAGATAGGAATTTCAGCGGTTCGCGGTGGTACAATAGTAGGGGTACATGATGTGATCTTTGCCGGAACGGATGAGGTCATCACATTTAATCATACTGCATACAGCAAGTCCGTATTTGCCAAAGGTGCTATTGAAGCGGCTAAGTTTCTTGCAGGAAAGCCTGCGGGAATGTATGACATGGCTGATGTTATAGATGCAAAATGATTATATATTATAGATTTTAGAACTTTCTGAGAAAAAATGTTGACAACCATCATGCAGTGTGATACTATATCAACTGATGTGCTGCCGAAGACAGCAGGTACCATTGATGGTGTAAGCATTGCGCCTGCCGAGGAAGAGTCATGGATTATTATATCTTAAGCTTGTTAAGATTGATATACTTATATGACGTTTCGCTCCGTGTCTTTGGACACGGAGCTTTTTTATAGGACAACGGGTAGAAAAGCAACGTTGTCTTATTTACTCAATTATATCGTGCAGTCATTAATATATATAAGGAGGCACATATACGATGGCAAAGGTAGAGTTAAAGCAGCCTATCGTGGAGGAGATCAAAGCTAATCTTGATGGCGCACAGTCAGCAGTACTTGTTGACTATCGTGGTCTTACTGTAGAGCAGGACACAAAGCTTCGTAAAGAACTTCGTGAAGCAGGTGTTATCTATAAGGTATACAAGAACACAATGGTGCGTTTTGCAATCGAGGGAACAGAGTTCGATGCTTTGAAGGATTCATTGGAAGGACCTAGCGCAATTGCTATCTCTAAGGATGATGCAACAGCACCGGCAAGAATTCTTGCTAAGTTTACTAAGGAAGCAGAAGCATTAGAGATCAAATGCGGAGTTGTTGAGGGAACTTTCTATGATCAGGCGGGAATCAAGACTATTTCAAGCATTCCTTCAAGAGAAGAGCTTCTTTCAAAGATGCTTGGAAGCTTACAGTCACCTGTTACCAATTTTGCAAGAGTGCTTAAGCAGATTGCAGAAAAAGGTGAAGGCGAAGCACCTGCAGAGGCATAAGATATCTTATGCAATAAGTAATGTTTCATTAATATAGGATGAATTACAGGATACTTATATTAGGAACATAGACATTTTAAGAATTGAAATTAATGCTATTAAGATTAGATTCTGATATGGTCTTGAAATGTTGAGACAAGACCGGATTAACCAATAATTATAAAAATGATTTTAAAATGGAGGAATTAATAATGACTACTCAGGAATTTATCGAAGAGATCAAGAAATTAAGCGTTTTAGAGTTGAATGATTTAGTTAAAGCTTGTGAGGAAGAGTTTGGCGTATCTGCAGCAGCAGGCGTTGTAGTTGCAGCAGCAGGTGCAGCAGCAGGCGGAGATGCAGCAGCTGAGAAGGATGAGTTTGATGTTGAGCTTACAGAGGTTGGAGCTAACAAGGTTAAGGTTATCAAGGTTGTTCGTGAGGTAACAGGTCTTGGACTTAAGGAAGCTAAAGAAGTTGTAGACGGCGCACCTAAGATTGTTAAGGAAGGTGCTTCTAAGGCTGAGGCTGAGGACATCAAGACTAAGTTAGAGGCTGAGGGAGCTAAGGTTACTCTTAAGTAATTTTTTCTCCTCATACAGAAGAGGTGCAATAGGAGAATTTCTCTTGTTGCACCTTTTGTTGTAGTGTTAGGGAGACCAATCTTAGGCTGAGATAAAAGCCTTCGGCGGATTGAAGGAATGTGCAGATGGAAATGTCAGTTCTGCCGGCAATTTGTTTTCTATATAATATACAATATATAGACTTAGAATATATTTGTATATACCAAATCTGTAAAGTCTTAAATAATCTTAAAAAAATCTTTTCAATACATGAAAATATTGGTTGACACTGGAAATTCATCGTGGTACAATTGTAAAATGTGATTATTGTGGGTAGCTATCCTCAATAGCCAATTAACAATATAATCAAGGGGTGAAAACGTCAATGAAAAAGAACAGAATCAGTCCTGTGCATACGGGAAAAGGAATCCGAATGAGTTATTCCAGACAAAAGGAAGTACTTGAGATGCCGAATCTCATTGAAGTTCAGAAGGATTCATATCAATGGTTCCTAACAGCGGGACTAAAAGAGGTGTTCGAGGATATTTCTCCGATTACTGATTATTCAGGTCAGCTTAGCTTGGATTTTCTGGATTTCCAGCTTTGTGAGGAGGACAAGAAGTATACTATTGGAGAATGTAAGGAGAGAGATGCTACATATGCAGCTCCTTTAAAGGTAAGTGTGCGTCTTAATAACAAAGCAACGGGTAGTTTGACACAAACTGATATTTTTATGGGCGACCTTCCTTTGATGACCGAAACCGGTACTTTTGTTATTAATGGTGCTGAACGTGTTATTGTTAGTCAGCTGGTTCGTTCACCGGGTATTTATTATGCTATAAGTCATGATAAATTAGGAAAGAATCTGTATTCGTGTACGGTTATTCCTAACAGAGGTGCATGGCTTGAGTATGAGACAGATTCAAATGACGTTTTTTATGTACGTGTAGATAGAACAAGAAAGGTTCCTATCACGGTTCTCATTCGTTCGTTGGGAATTGGCACTAACGAAGAGATTAAAGAGCTTTTCGGTGATGAACCTAAGATTCTTGCCAGCTTGGAAAAGGATCCTTCCACCAATTATGAGGAAGGTCTTTTGGAATTGTATAAGAAGATTCGTCCGGGTGAGCCTCTTGCCGTAGAAAGTGCGGAAAGCCTTATTAATGCAATGTTCTTTGATCCAAGACGTTATGACCTCGCAAAAGTAGGACGTTATAAGTTTAATAAAAAGCTTTCGTTCAAGAATAGATTGACAGGACATGTTCTTGCTGAGGATGCAGTGAGTCCTGTGACGGGTGAGATAATTGCCAAGGCCGGAGAGAAGCTTACCAGAGATACGGCTACAGCGATTCAGAATGCAGCAATTCCGTATGTTATGATTCAGACAGAAACACGTAATGTCAAAGTGCTTTCCAATATGATGGTAGATATTCGGGAATATGTTGATTTTGATGTGGAAGAGCTTGGTGTTACTGAGGATGTATTCTATCCGGTATTGGCTGGTTTGTTAGAGGAATATAAAGATGAGGAAGAATTAAAACGTGCAATAAAGCGCGATATACATGATCTTATTCCTAAGCATATTACTAAGGAAGATATACTTGCTTCAATCAACTATAATATGCATCTGGAATATGGAATAGGTAATGATGATGATATCGATCACCTGGGTAATCGTAGAATACGTGCTGTCGGTGAGCTTTTGCAGAATCAGTATCGTATAGGACTTTCAAGACTTGAGAGAGTTGTAAGAGAGAGAATGTCTACACAGGATATTGAGCAGATTACTCCACAGACGCTTATTAATATTAAACCTGTAACTGCTTCAGTTAAAGAATTCTTCGGAAGTTCACAGCTGTCTCAGTTTATGGATCAGAATAATCCGCTTTCTGAGTTAACACATAAGAGACGTTTATCTGCATTGGGACCCGGTGGTCTTTCGAGAGATCGTGCCGGATTTGAGGTTCGTGATGTTCATTATACACATTACGGAAGAATGTGTCCTATTGAAACGCCTGAAGGACCGAATATCGGACTTATCAACTCTCTTGCTACTTATGCAAGAATTAACCAGTATGGATTTGTTGAGGCTCCGTACAGAAAGCTTGATAAGACAGATCCCAAGAATCCGATAGTAACGGATGAGGTTGTTTATCTTACGGCTGATGAGGAAGATAACTACGTTGTTGCTCAGGCTAATGAGGCTATTAATCCTGACGGAACCTTCGTACGTTCACGTATAGCCGGTCGTTTTCGTGAGGAGACAGCGGAATTTGACAGAGAGAGAGTAGATCTTATGGACGTATCTCCTAAGATGGTGTTCTCTGTGGCAACATCAATGATTCCGTTCCTGGAGAATGATGATGCTAACCGTGCTCTTATGGGATCGAACATGCAGCGTCAGGCAGTGCCGCTTCTTAAGACTGAAGCACCGATTGTAGGAACAGGTATGGAGGAAAAGGCAGCAGTTGACTCAGGTGTTTGTATCGTTGCAAAGCATGATGGTGTTGTAGATCGTTCTACAAGTAAGGAAATTGTGGTTAAATGTGACGACGGTACCATAGATACCTATGAGGTTATCAAGTTTGCAAGAAGTAACCAGGGTAACTGTATGAATCAGCGCCCTATTGTTAATAAAGGAGACAGAGTTAAAGCCGGTGAGGTTATTGCAGACGGTGCTTCAACTGCCGGCGGCGAGATTGCACTCGGTAAAAACCCGCTTATCGGTTTCATGACATGGGAGGGTTATAACTACGAGGATGCTGTACTTCTTTCAGAACGTCTTGTTCAAGAGGATGTATATACATCTGTCCATATCGAGGAGTATGAGGTGGATGCCAGAGATACCAAGCTGGGACCTGAGGAGATTACCAGAGAGATTGCGGGGCAGTCTCAGGAACTTCTTAAGAACCTTGATGAGAATGGTGTTATCCGAATTGGTGCAGAGGTTCGTGCTAATGATATATTAGTCGGTAAGGTAACTCCTAAGGGAGAGACGGAGCTTACTGCTGAGGAGAGGCTGCTTCGTGCAATCTTTGGCGAGAAGGCCAGAGAGGTTCGAGATACTTCACTTCGTGTGCCACATGGTGCATTCGGTATTGTAATGGATACCAAGGTATTCACAAGAGAGAATAATGATGAACTTCCGCCGGGAGTTAATAAGTCAGTTCGTGTATATATTGCTCAGAAGAGAAAGATCAGTGTCGGTGATAAGATGGCAGGACGTCATGGTAACAAGGGTGTTATTTCCCGTATCCTTCCTGTTGAGGATATGCCATTCCTTCCTAACGGACGCCCGCTTGATATCGTTCTTAATCCTTTGGGCGTGCCTTCCCGTATGAATATCGGGCAGGTGCTGGAGGTTCACTTGGGACTTGCAGCTAAGGCACTTGGATTTAATATATCAACTCCTGTATTTGACGGAGCTAACGAAGAGGATATTATGGAAACCCTTGAGATGGCGAATGATTACGTCAATGAAGAGTGGGAGGTATTCGATAAGAAATGGAGAAGCCAGGTTTCTGATGAAGTAATGGATTACCTATATGAGAATCGTGACCACAGAGAAGAGTGGAAGGGTGTTCCGATTAATCGTACAGGTAAGGTTACACTTCGTGATGGTAGAACAGGTGAAGAGTTTGATTCGCCGGTAACTATTGGTTATATGCATTACCTGAAACTGCATCACCTGGTTGATGATAAGATTCATGCACGTTCGACCGGTCCGTACTCTCTGGTAACACAGCAGCCACTTGGCGGTAAGGCACAGTTCGGTGGACAGCGTTTCGGTGAGATGGAGGTTTGGGCTCTTGAAGCTTATGGTGCATCATATACACTTCAGGAGATTCTTACAGTTAAGTCTGATGATGTTGTGGGACGTGTTAAGACATATGAAGCTATCATAAAAGGTGACAATATTCCTGAACCGGGAATACCGGAATCATTTAAGGTACTTCTTAAGGAGTTCCAGTCACTTGCTCTTGATGTCAGAGTTCTCAAAGAAGATGGCAGCGAAGTAGAGATATGTGAGAATGTTGATTATGGTAATGACGATATCCGTAAGTTCGGTAATATGGATTATGACAGCCGTGAATCTGAGATGAAAGAGCATGGTTATTCCGGAGTAGATTCGGATGATAACAACTATGAGCTTGAAGATGATGTATATGATGACGGCGATGATGATTATGGTGATGGCGACAATGATGACGGCGGTTTTGACGACGAATTCAGCGACGATAGCTATAATGATAATTATGATGATTGAATGGAAGGAGAGCAGATAAATGTCAGCAGTGAATAATCAGGTGGAAGAACAACAGATGAACTTTGATGCGATCAAGATTGGACTTGCTTCTCCGGAAAAGATCAGAGAGTGGTCTCGTGGCGAGGTTAAGAAGCCGGAAACCATTAATTACAGAACATTGAAGCCGGAAACGAATGGCTTGTTCTGTGAGAGAATATTCGGGCCATCTAAGGATTGGGAATGTCATTGTGGTAAATATAAAAAAGTACGTTATAAAGGAATAATTTGTGATCGTTGTGGCGTGGAAGTTACCAAGGCTAATGTCAGACGTGAAAGAATGGGACACATAGAGCTTGCAGCTCCGGTCTCTCATATATGGTATTTCAAGGGAATACCCAGTAGAATGGGATTGATACTTGATATATCTCCAAAGGTTTTAGAGAAGGTTCTTTATTTTGCGTCTTATATTGTTTTGGATCCGGGAGAAACCAGCCTGACCTATAAGCAGGTGCTCACAGAGAAGGAGTATAGAGATGCTGAGGAGGAATTTGGTTATGGTAAGTTCCGGGTTGGCATGGGTGCAGAGGCTGTTAAAGAGTTGCTGCAGGATATTGATCTTGAGAAAGAATCTGTAGAGCTTAAAGCAGAGCTTAAAGAGTCAACTGGTCAGAAGCGTGCAAAGATTATTAAGAGATTAGAGGTTGTAGAGGCATTTAGGACATCTAATAACAAGCCTGAGTGGATGATACTCGATGCGGTGCCGGTGTTACCTCCGGATCTTCGTCCTATGGTACAGCTTGATGGTGGGCGTTTTGCAACATCGGATCTTAACGATTTGTACAGACGTATTATCAATCGTAACAATCGTTTGAATCGTTTGCTGGAGCTTGGCGCACCGGATATTATTGTAAGAAATGAGAAGAGAATGCTTCAGGAGGCTGTGGATGCATTGATAGATAACGGCCGTCGTGGACGTCCGGTAACAGGTCCCGGTAATCGAGCACTCAAGTCTCTTTCCGATATGTTAAAGGGTAAGCAGGGACGTTTCCGTCAGAATCTTTTGGGTAAGCGTGTTGACTATTCAGGACGTTCTGTTATCGTGGTAGGACCGGAATTAAAGATATATCAGTGTGGTTTGCCTAAGGAGATGGCTATTGAATTATTCAAGCCATTTGTTATGAAGGAGCTTGTTTCTAGAGGAATTGCTCACAATGTTAAATCGGCAAAGAAAAGCGTCGAGAAGCTTGATGATGTTGTGTGGGATGTATTAGAGGATGTTATCAAGGAGCATCCGGTTATGCTTAACCGTGCTCCAACACTTCACAGACTTGGTATTCAGGCATTTGAGCCTATCCTGGTAGAAGGTAAAGCTATTAAGCTTCATCCCCTTGTATGTACTGCATTTAATGCGGACTTCGATGGAGACCAGATGGCTGTGCATCTTCCTCTTTCGGTTGAAGCACAGGCTGAGTGTAGATTTTTACTTCTCTCACCTAACAATCTGTTAAAACCTTCTGATGGTGCTCCGGTTGCGGTTCCTTCACAGGATATGGTGCTTGGTATATATTATCTTACAATAGATAAGCCGGGTGATAAGGGCGAGGGTAAGATATTTAAGTCTAAGAATGAGGCACTTCTTGCCTATGAGAATAGTGAAGTAACACTTCATGCAAGAATTAAAGTAAGAGTTCACGGAACAATGCCGGATGGAACAGAAGGAACTGCTATCCTTGAGACTACTCTCGGAAGAATACTTTTTAATGAGATTATTCCGCAAGACCTTGGTTTTGTAGACAGAAGCATTCCGGGAAATGAACTTGCTCTTGAGATTGATTATCTTGTAGGAAAGAAGCAGTTAAAGCCAATTCTGGATAAATGTATTAACATTCATGGGGCAACAAAGACTGCAGAGGTATTGGATGATATCAAGAGTATTGGATATAAGTATTCAACAAAGGGTGCTCTTACGGTTTCGATTTCAGAGATGACCGTACCTGCTGCAAAGAAAGAGATTCTTGGTAATGCACAGGAAACTGTGGATAAGATTAACCAGATGTTTAAGTTAGGTTACAGTACTGAAGAGGAGCGTTATAAAGCTGTTATCAGAACTTGGGAGAAGGCCGATAAGGATCTTACAAAGGCACTTCTTGATGGACTTGATACCTATAACAATATTAAGATGATGGCTGAGTCAGGAGCCCGTGGTTCTGATCAGCAGATTAAACAGCTTGCAGGAATGCGTGGATTGATGGCTAATACAACAGGACGTACCATAGAGCTTCCTATTAAGTCAAACTTCCGTGAGGGACTTGACGTATTGGAGTATTTCATTTCAGCTCATGGTGCTCGTAAAGGACTTTCAGACACAGCTCTTCGTACAGCCGATTCAGGATACCTTACAAGACGACTTGTAGATGTATCACAGGAGATAATCATCAGAGAAGTTGATTGTTGCGAAGGTACCGGCGAAATTCCGGGTGCTGTTGTGGAAGCATTTATTGAGACAGTCAATGAAAAACCTGAGGAGATTGAAAGCTTCCAGGAGAGAATAACAGGCCGTTATGCTGCAGAATCTGTGTTTGACAATAATGGTGAGATGATTGTCAAGGCAAATCATATGATAACACCAAAGAGAGCAGAGAGAATTCTTCGCAGTGGAGTAGATAAGGATGGTAATCCGATTACGAAGTTAAAGATTCGTAATATACTTAATTGTAAGTCGCATATCGGTGTGTGTGCTAAGTGTTATGGTGCTAACATGGCAACCGGTCAGGCAGTTCAGGTTGGTGAGGCTGTTGGTATTATTGCAGCACAGTCAATCGGAGAGCCGGGTACACAGCTTACAATGAGAACTTTCCATACAGGTGGTGTTGCCGGTGACGATATTACACAGGGTCTTCCCCGTGTAGAGGAGCTTTTTGAGGCAAGAAAGCCTAAGGGACTTGCCGTTATATCTGAAATCGGTGGTAAGGTACAGATTCGAGATACAAAGAAGAAACGTGAAATTGTCGTTACCAATAATGAGAATGGAGAGTCAAAGACATATCTTATACCTTATGATTCAAGAATAAAGGTTATAGATGGTCAGACAATTGAACCGGGTGACGAGCTCACACAGGGTTCGGTATATCCTAAGGATATCTTGAAGATTAAGGGAGTTCGAGCTGTTCAGGACTATATGCTTCGTGAGGTTCAGAAGGTATATCGTCTTCAGGGTGTTGATATCAACGATAAGCATATCGAGGTTATCGTACGTCAGATGTTAAAGAAGGTAACTGTTGAACAGAGTGGAGATTCTGACTGGCTTCCGGGAACAGCAGTCGATGTGTTAGACTTTGAGGAGATGAACAAGAAGTTAGAGGCAGAGGGAAAAGAGCTGGCAGTGGGAACACAGGTAATGCTGGGTATTACTAAGGCATCTCTTGCCACCAGTTCGTTCCTTTCAGCAGCATCCTTCCAGGAGACGACCAAGGTACTTACAGAGGCTGCTATCAAAGGTAAGGTAGATCCGCTTACAGGTCTTAAAGAGAACGTGCTTATAGGTAAGCTTATTCCTGCCGGTACAGTTATCGTAGTGTTAAGCTTGACAGTGAAGAGGAGATACTTAACTTTGATGATGAAGATCTTGTGATATCTGAGGAAACAGAAGAGGCTGAGGTTTCAGACGTTTACAATGAAGAACTTGAGAATATTGAAGAGACGGATGTTGAGGTTACTGAAGATACAGATGCGGAGAATGAGACTGATGAAGAAGCAGACATTGATGATCAGGTCGAAGAAGTTCGAGTATCTGAGGATTCTGAGGAACAGTAATTATATAATCTTTAGAATTGAAATAAGTTAATATTCACAAGCAGATTTCGAAAGCATGTGATCATAGTCCCATTCGCATTAGAGGATGGTAGTTCATTAATAAGAAGAAAAGCATATTCTATGAATTTTGTAGAATATGCTTTTTTCTATGTGCGTTCCATAGGCACAAACCAATCTAACGGGATACTTGATTTTTTTATTGTTTAATGTATAATAAATGTAAATCATATAAAACGGAAACATATAGAAAAATAAAATGGCATGAATGTGCTAAAATAATATTAACTGAAAAGGGGTGGGAAAATGAAAAAAATAGATTCTATAATAGATTTTATCGAAAAAAATAATTGCTCTGATGTTCATATAACAGTAGGAAGCGGTATTGTTGGCAGACAGTATGGAGTTCTCCGTCATTTGGATAGTCAATATACGGATGAAGAACTGGATGAGATTATTTTGTCCATGATTCCGAATGACGATATGGCCAATATTTATAATGATGGGCATGATCTTGATTTCGCTTATCAAACGGAATCCGGACTCAGATGTCGAGTAAATCTGTATCATCAGAGGACAAAGAATGTTGCAAGTCTTCGTATTATGGGAGCCACAATTCCAAAGCTGGAAGATATGGATCTGCCACAGGACACATTGATTTCATTGTCGGCACAACCCAGAGGTCTTGTTCTTGTAACGGGACCGACAGGCTCAGGTAAATCTACTACCTTAGCGGCTATGATTGATTATATTAACAGAAATCGTGCAGAGCATATCCTGACTATCGAGGATCCTACAGAGTTCGTATAT
>CAJOLO010000040.1 GCA_905235345.1 uncultured Lachnospiraceae bacterium | reverse complement strand
GTCCTGTAATAGCCTTCCTCCTCAATCACTATAACGCCTTCTTTTACCATGGCATTAAGTGTCTGGGATGAAATGTTAAGTTTACCGGTAACCAGTTGATAAGGAATTACAATATCCTCCGAAAGCTCTGTTAAAAGTCTGAGTTTTGCCTTTGCATGCTTCTTCTCATACTGATTTTTAACATCTTCTATCTCATCCGGCTTTAGTTTTAGTCTGACCTCTTTCTTAACCAGTCCCCTGACTTTGTCTTTAATAGGCATGACTGTCTTAAGCGCATTGATCATCGTCGAACCGTAAGTCTCCTTAATAAACGCGGCAAGTTCGATCAAAGACCCCTCAATCGCAACACCTTTATCACTAACCGACGCAATCTCTTTAAGCTTACTCTCATCAATCTTGGGCGTATCGGAAATCCCGGTCACATATCCCTTTCTCATACTGTTACCACGACCAAAAGGGATAGATACACTCATTCCGATGTGCACCTGCCCCTCTAATCTCTCCGGTATCTTATATTGAAATGTTCTGTCAATTGCCTCGTGGGAAATATCTATTATTATATCCGCAAATCTTTGTGACATCCTCTTCCTCTAATATCTCTTTAATAAGCTCCCGCTCATCCATATGGTACTTCTTTCCCTTAATCTCCTGATAATCCTCGTGCCCCTTGCCTGCAAGCACTATAACATCGCCTTCCTTTGCATTCATTATCGCATATCGGATTGCTTCCTTCCTGTCGATTATCTCAACATACTTTCCCGAAGTCTTTCCTATTCCGGTCTTAATATCATCGATTATCGCCTGCGGCTCCTCATTCCTCGGATTATCTGATGTAATAATGGTAAGATCAGCTATATTACCGGAGACCTCTCCCATCTCAAAACGTCTTGTCTTTGAACGGTTTCCGCCACATCCAAACAACGAGACAAGTCGATTGGGCTTATATGCCCTAAGCGTTGTTAATATGCTCTCAAGGCTCATTGCATTATGCGCATAATCAATCATAAGAGTAAATGAATCCGAAACCGGAATCATCTCTACCCTGCCCTTAACATGAATATCTGTTAATATCTCCAATATATTGTCCATCGGCACACCCATTTCCTTTGCAACAGCGATTGCCGATAAGGAATTATGTACCGAGAATTCTCCAGGAAGACTAACCTTTACTTTCTCATGATATCTTCCGTCAAGCTCATAGTTTATTCCAAGTTCTCCATTATCCTCATATAAATCAAGGTTCTTAGCCTGATAATCCGCTCCCTCCTTCATTCCGTAGGTTACAGTCTTACAGGTATGACCATCCAATATATCATCTACATATTCATCATCAACATTGAATATTCCCGTCTTACATAATGTGAACAGCTTTGCCTTCCATCCAAGATATTCCTCAAAGGACTTGTGCTCATTAGGTCCGATATGATCCTCAGAGAGATTGGTGAATATCCCATAGTCAAAAGATATTCCCGAAACTCTTGAAAGCATAAGACCCTGGGACGAAACCTCCATAACAACACTGTCAAGTCCCTTATCCACCATCTCTTTAAGATATCTCTGTATAACGATTGATTCCGGTGTGGTATTCTTTGCAGGGATTATCTTATCACCGATTATAATTTCTATTGTTCCTATAAGTCCCGTCTTGTGCCCCGCTTTCTCAAGCATGGACTTTATCATGTAAGTTGTAGTGGTCTTTCCCTTGGTTCCCGTAATTCCTATAACATTAAGCTTATCAGAAGGATTACCGTAAAATGCTGCACTGATAACACCCATCGCATATCTGGTACTTTTTACCCTGATAACAGCAACATCCTGTGAATTAAATGCTGATATATCATCGGAACTATTGCCACCGTCATCAGCCACAAGTCTGTCCGGACTGATTTCCACATCATCCTCAACTATCAATGCATAAGCCCCGTCATTAACCGCCTGTGAAGCAAACTTATGTCCATCAAAATTAGAACCCTTAATACAGAAAAAAAGCGTACCCTCCTTGATATTTCTCGAATCATTCTCCACTGAATTGATTTCCTTATCCGGACTTCCGCTTACAAGTGTATAATCAATATTTTCCAATAATTTTTCAAGCTTCATAATCATCCTCCATGAAATCAATGATATTTTTGACTCTCGCACGGATTCTTCGCTCCGGGTATCTTATAGCGTCAGTTAATATCTTCTTAATACACATGCATGTGCAACCTAACAGTGCACATATCAGAAAATCACAATCGAAAAGAGCTGTCATAATGACAGCTCCATCATTCATTATTCTTCCTCGTCATCTCCGACAATCTTAACCTTGCCTTGATAAAGCTCGTCAACAGCAACCGATAACGGTTTCTTATTAGTTGCAGATACAAGCGGCTTCTCTCCGGCAATTATCTGTCTTGCACGCTTCGCAGTAGCGAGCACGATCGAATATCTGCTCTGTACCACCGGCTGTTCTCCCGGCTCAACCTCACTGTTAACAACTGCCATCAAATCTGTATAAGATGGATGAATCATAATAAAATGCTCCTTTCAATTTATAATACCTGACAATTGCCATACATAAACTGATTATTGTTATTACATATCCATGCTGTGCAATTGTATTACTCACTCTTATTAATTATACGTCTTCCGGATAACTTCCAATTCAAACTTCATATTATCCGTATATTCGGCATTACGTGAAGTCTTGAAACTCTCCGCCTGAATTACAGAATGTATGTCATCTACACATACATCAATATCATCATTGACAACCAGATAATCATACTGCACCATGTCATCCGTTTCCTCAAATGCACGTTTTAATCTCTTTGAAATGACCTTTGCGTCCTCTGTGCCTCTGCCCTCAAGACGCTCCTTAAGTGTCTGTGCATTAGGAGCTGTGATAAATATGAGCACTGCATCCGGATATTGCTCCTTAATATGCATAGCACCCTGAACTTCTATCTCAAGTATAACATTATTGCCCTTTGCAAGCTCATCTTCAACAAACTTCTTAGGTGTTCCATAATAGTTCTCAACATACTGTGCCCATTCTATGAAACCGTTATAATCTATGAGATTCTGAAATTCCTTCACAGTCTTAAAATGATAATCTACTCCATCGGTCTCTCCAGGTCGCGGTGCCCTTGTAGTTGCCGAAACGGACAGACTGTAATCATATCTCTCCACCAGCTTCTTAACCACCGTACCCTTGCCAACGCCGGAAAATCCGGAAATTACGATCAACATACCACTCTTATTCATATGTTCACCCTCTAGATATTATTCTATATTTCTACTCAATGTTCTGTATCTGTTCTCTGACCTTCTCGATTTCTGTCTTTAGATCTATTGCCTTATTGGAGATATCAAGGCTGTCCGCCTTAGACAATATTGTATTGGCTTCTCTGTTCATCTCCTGTGCAACAAAATCAAGCTTACGCCCTACATTATCACCCTGTTCTAATATAGATAAAGTGTTCTCGATATGACTTCTAAGCCTTACCGTCTCTTCGTCTACACATATCTTATCTGCATAAATGACAACTTCGGCAGCAATTCGGTTCTCATCAATCGCAGCACCGTCAAGCAATTCCTTAACCTTGTTCTCCAGTCTCTCTCTGTAGCTTTCAACCAGGGAAGGTGATGTATTCTCAATAAAATCAACCATTTCAAGCATGCCGTTAAGCTTTTCTGTCAAATCTTTCTTTAATGCTTCGCCCTCCCGGATTCTTGAATCCACAAACTGCTCTGTTGCTTCATCTAACACCTTCACAAAATCATCCCAGAGTTCTTCATCCACCTCTGACTTCTCTTCCAAGGTAAAAACTTCCGGATATCTGGAAAGCATTGCCGCATTAATATCGGAAGAAATTGAGAATTCCTCACCAATCTCTTTAATATGGTCAACATATTCCCCGGCAATCTCTGAATTATACTTCACATACACGTTGCTCTTAGTATAATCCTCATAGGTAATAAATATATCAACCTTACCTCTTCCTATATACTTCTTTAGATGATTCCTCATATCTGCCTCAAAAGCATTGAACTTTCTGGGCATCTTAATATTCAAATCACAATACCTGTGATTAACCGACTTCATCTCAACAACAATCTTACGTTCCTTTGTAACGCTCTCCGAACGTCCAAAGCCTGTCATACTCTTAATCAAACCAACACCTGCTTCTTTCTGATCATATAGTTTAATCTGTTAAAATATCTGCATTAAAATAGTCAGGACTCTCTATATGTATTATCAACCATACATATCCATTCTTGTAGTCAAAACAAATCGCAAACTATATTAATCGTAAATGAACATTACAAGTCATTATATCAAACATATAATACAAATGCAAGTATCAACAAGCACTTTTGTATCATTCAACAGCATCAATTCCCGAAATATCCGGTATTGCAACCATAGAATAATTGGTATGGTAAATCACATATCCCGGATTAGACTCAGGCGGTTTCTTAAGATTGCTTCTCCTTGTGTAATCAATCTCTACCTTAGGACTTGTCTTTCCTGTTGAATAATATGCTGCCAGCCTCGCCGCCTCTTCATAGGTTGAATCCGGCACATCCTCCACTCCCTCAAGCTTTACGATAACATGTGAACCCGGCATCTCCTTTGCATGAAACCATATATCCTTTGGTCCTGCAGTCTTAAATGTAAGTCTGTCGTTCTGAAGATTATTCTTGCCAACATACATATGAAATCCATCGGATGATATAAAGTGAAGCGGCTTACTCTTTTCCTGTTTACCGCCATCCTTCTTTCCTTTCTTTTCCCTAAGAAAGCCCGCCAGTACCATCTCTTCTCTTATCTCTGCAATATCAGCCTCAGAACCTGCCATCTCAATACTATTCTGCAGAAGAAGTAAATGATCCAATGTCTCCTTACTCTCCTTAACAAGATTAAGAGAAGCCTCATATGTCCTCTTCATCTTATTGTATTTATTAAAATATCTGTTAGAATTTTCAACCGCAGTCAACATTTCATCCAAAGGAATCGTAACCTCTGTATTATCATAATAATTAGTGACAGTAATACTCTTATCCCCCTGCTTAACCTCATGCCCATAAGCTTGCAGCAGTTCGCCGTATATTCTGTATTTCTCGCGTTCTTCCACATCTTTAAGCTGTTTCCTCTGTATATCATATTTCTTTGAGGTACGCTCCACTAATGATGACAGCACCTTTCTAAGATCTGTAGATTTCTGATGCATTCTACTGTATGTATCCTTTTGGGCATAGAAAAGTGAAAGTACCTCCGATATATCATCGAATTTATCCACGGTCAAATCATTATACATACTGAGATAAACAGAAGAAAATGCTATCGGCACACCTTTATTATACACAATACACGGAGCATAATTTCCATCGTTTATATCGGATACAATACCGGAAAAAACCTGCCAAAGCTTTTCTTTGTTAGTATCAGCAAGACTATCCGTACTAAAATCTCCATCCACTCCCGCCTCATAACAGATTTCCTCAGCCATCTCCTTAGATATACCTGTAATCGAAGAATATATACTTTTAACAACACTCATCGGTTTTTCAAGTATATCTGACACAAACTCTTCCCTTGTCAGTTCTAAAGGATTGATCTTATTATTAGGAGGAAGAACATACTCCCTTCCCGGAAGTACCTCTCTTACGGAACTTATATTGCTCCCGATTCTCTTAATTGAATCTATAATCTTTCCTTCATTGTCTGTAAATATAATATTACTATACTTCCCCATCAACTCAACAATGAGCTTCTTCCTGCACACATCACCCATATCATCAAGATGTTCAATCTCAATCTCAATTATTCTCTCGAAATCGGGCTGTGAAACGCCTATTATCCTTCCGTTTCCAATATGTTTTCTGAGAAGCATACAGAAATTAGGGGCAGTCATAGGATTCTTCTTATTCTCATCAAGAAAATATACAAGCGGTAGCGTTGCACTGGCATTCAACATAACCCGAAAGGTTGTCCCGATATTCTTGACCACAATATTAATCTCGTCCGCCTCAGGCTGATATATCTTATATATCCTTCCTCCCACAAGGCGTTCTCTCATATCTTTAACTATATTCGATATCACTATACCATCAAATGCCATATATCACTTCCTCCGTTTCAACCTCAATCCTCTAACGGTATATCTCCTCATACCGCTTAGCCGAACTCTTCCACGAATAATCCTCATTCATTGCACGTAACTGCATATCCTCCCAGCTCTTTTTCTGGTTGTAGAATACATCCTTGGCATAGTTAATGGTTCTAAGAAGTTCCTGTGGATCATAATTGGCAAATGAGAAGCCGGTCCCTGTCTGTTCATATTCATTATACGGAATTACAGTATCATTTAATCCTCCTGTCTCTCTGACAATCGGTAACGAACCGTAACGAAGTGCCATGAGCTGTGTAAGTCCACAAGGTTCGAATCTGGATGGAACAAGTATTGCATCACAGCCACCATACATCTTATGAGACAATTCGTCAGAAAAATAAATGTTGGCAGATACTTTTGCAGGATGAAAGCCTTGATAATACTTGAACATCTCCTCATAATGATGATCTCCTGTTCCGAGAACTATGAATTGAACACCGTCCTGACATATATCGTTCATAACAGCATCCACAAGATCAAGACCTTTCTGATCCGTGAGTCTTGAGATTATACCCATAACAAATTGATTCTTGTCAACAGGGAGCCCCAATTGTTTCTGAAGTGCTGTCTTATTGGCAACCTTATTCTTCCTGAAATTCTTCGTATTATATGTTTTGTAAAGCTTCTTATCCTTTTCAGGGTTATATATATCATAATCAATTCCATTAACAATACCAATTAAAGACTGATTTCTCGCCTGAAGTAATCCGTCAAGTCCTTCGCCATAGTATGGTGTCTGAATCTCATATGCATATGTATTACTTACCGTTGTAATGAGGTCTGCATAAACAATACCACCTTTAAGCATCGAAGCATTGTTATTCATCTCCAACTTATCTGACGTAAAGAGATAATCCGGAAGACCTGAATGATATTTAACATGAGGAATATCCCATTTCCCCTGAAATTGAAGATTATGTATAGTCATAATCGACTTAATACCGGAAAAGAACGGATTTCCCGCAAATATAGTCTTAAGATATACAGGAACCATACCTGCCTGCCAGTCATGACAATGAACAATATCCGGTCTGAAACCCACAACCGGCAGAATAGAAAGTGCTGCTTTAGAAAAATAACAGAATTTCTCAATATCCCACTTGGTATCACCGTAAGGTGTCTGACCACTGAAATAGAATTCGTTATCAATAAAATATACCGGTACTCCTTCATATTCCATGTAAAAAATACCAACATACTGATAGTGATCTCCAATATCCATCTGGAAGTTGGTAATAAATTTCATATTTTGTTTGAATTTGTTGGGAATACACATATAGTTAGGGATAATGATACGCACATCATATTTCTTCTTGTCGAAAATCTTTGGCAGTGTCCCCACAACATCTGCCAATCCCCCGGTCTTGATAAACGGAACACACTCTGAAGCAATATAAGCAACTTTCTTCATGAAAAAACCTCTCCTTGTATTTGCGAAGTTAGAATTATTATATCATAACTATAGCTGCAAAAAAAGATAATTTCCAAATATTTTTATTTCAAATTTCTTGAATTTTTTGAAGATATTTACTATATTTACATATTACTTTTTAATGCTATGCACTATACTGATCCTCTCCGTATCCCTTCATTCGGTATTCCAATCTGAATTTGTCCGCAATAAGTGCAATAAACTCAGAATTAGTCGGCTTTCCTTTCCCTGAATTAACACTGTACCCAAAAAGTGCTTCCATCGCATCTAACTTTCCACGATTCCACGCAACCTCTATAGCATGTCTTATTGCTCTCTCCACACTACTTGTTGTCGTTTTATACTTTTTTGCAATGGCCGGATAAAGAAACTTTGTTATGTAATTGAGTATATCCGGATCCTTTATAGCCATAATTATACCTTCTCTTATATACTGATAGCCCTTTATATGTGCCGGTATACCAATACTTCTCATCATCTTTGTCACATCATTTTCGATCGTGGAATCAAAAAGAAGCTGTTTTTGCTCTGATGTCATCCCCTCCTGTTGTTTCAGCTTCTGTTTAATCTTTTCATTTGCATCAATTATACGTTCCAGAATTCTCGCAATGAATTTAGGATTCTGATTAAGCATAAAATAGTAATCAGCACCTGCCTCAAAAGCAAGATTGATAATTGCCTGAGATAACGCTGCTGATAAAAATACAAATCCGGTATTCTCAAATCCGTTCATTTTTTTCAGACAAGATACAAGCGAAATACCGTCTCCGCCTTCAATACTTATGTCTGTAATGACCATATCAGGTCTCAACATTTTAGCTGTTTGAATTACATTTTCGTAATTATCATAACATTCCTTTACATTATAATCATATTGCTTCATATGTGATATTATATCATTATAAATAGTTCTTTTATCAGAGGAAATGATTAATATCTTTATACTATCGTGCATCTTCTTTCTCCTTATTGTCGTCCTTATTCTGCATTCAGCATGCACTCTTCATTTGATCTAATCGAATTCTGTCAGCCATTAATGCTATGAATTCGGAATTAGTCGGTTTACCCTTATCTGCCTGAATGGTATAACCAAACAGGTCGTGTATCATATCTATATTTCCTCTTTCCCATGCAACCTCTATCGCATGACGTATTGCTCTTTCAACTCTTGTATCTGTTGTACCGTATTCCTTTGCTATATCAGGATAAAGCTGTTTTGTTACAGCATTTAATACATCCATATTTTCTACCGCCATAATAATTGCGGTTCTAAGATACAGATACCCTTTTATATGTGCAGGAACACCTATCTCATGAATCATCTGAGTAACTTGCATATTCAGATTTTTTTCATGGCGTCCCTGCTTAACAACGATTTCATCATCGTGTACATTCTTACTGTTTTCAAAGGAATGAGATGTAAAATCAGCAATATATTTACTTAATATTTCACCATTGTTATTCCATTGCAAAAATCTTACATTCCTTTTTATCTTTAATACATCCAATATCTTTATCAAATTTTCGGAACCCATCATAATAAAAGTCACCTCTGACAGCTTAGGATCTGCGCTGACCCGTTCTATAACCTCAACTCCATCCATAAGGGGCAACACCGGATACACCAATACTATATCAGGGATTTGTTCCTTTATACTTGTCAATAGGACTTGTCCGTTATCATAACTGCCTATAAGTCGACATCCTGTCTGCCTGCGTACAACATCCTCCATTATCTTACGCATATTTTCATCATGGTTACATATCATTATGCGAATCACTATAAAACCTCCTATATCAATTTTTTTCGCCATGAACTATGAAATTTTATTCTATATGCTATTGCAACATCGACCATTTCAGACTATAGCAAACGCTGTTTTTTCATGAAAGTTGTCGTAAGACAATTATTATTTGCATGTTAAAACAATTTTTGTGTTGTATCACAATAAAATATATCACTAATTTATCAAAAGACTGATTTTCTTTTATTATTTTTATAACTTTTTCGCAGTTTCAACTCACATATATCATAATTCGACCTTGTTTTTTTTACTAAAACTTTATTAAAAGATTAGTTGTTCACCCCATCATCCTGTCGATAAATATCCCATATCCTCTTGTCGGATTATCAACGAACACATGCGTTACACAACCTATAAGTTTACCGTTTTGAATTATAGGAGAACCGCTCATTCCCTGAACAATCCCACCGGTAAGACTGATAAGATCGTCATCCGTCACCTCAATTTCCATCTCTTTATCACCATTCTTGTTTTTATGAACATTGACAATGTTAATATCATATAGCTTCTTTTCTCCACTGACAAATGTCTGAATCTGTGCCCTTCCAAGCTTTACCTCATCTTCGGAAGCAACCTCAACGGATTTTTCTCCGGATATTTCTTCTCTGAATTCATCTGTAATATTACCGAATATTCCATAAGTTTTATTACCGGATATATCACCTACAACATTTCTGGTATCATATGTTATCATTCCTTCTATTTCTCCGGGTGTTCCTGAAATCCCCTTCTCAACACCATATATATCCGCCATATATAACTTGCCTCCGGAAACCTTCATAAGTTCCCCTGTATCAGTATCTGTAATGCTGTGTCCCAAAGCTCCAAACTCATTGCCCTGAACATATGTTACCGTACCAAGTCCCTGAAGATCATCCCTGACCCAAATACCTATTTTATAAGTGTCTACTCCTGTCTCAACAGGCTCCACCTTTACATTTACCTTTTCACTATTTCTTTCCACAACAAAATTAAGCGTTTCGCCACCACAATCCGTTATAGACGAAATAAGCTGTTTCTTTGTTTTTATTTTTGTACCGTTTAGCTCAGTAATGTAATCTCCCTTTATAAGTTTATTCTTTGCGGGAGTACTTGTGTTACCATAAAGATCCGTAACCTCACCGGTATCAATAACCAGTATTCCCTTCGTGTTAACATATATTCCAACAGTCTTACCTACAGGAATTACTTTCTTATCCACATTACCTGCAACAGACTTAACCATTTCTATATCATCTGCAATGATGCTCTTATCCATCTGCTCCTGTCTGAATCCCATTCCTGCAACTGTTAAAATGAAGATAATATTCACCATAAATAAAACTTTCAATATATTTCTATACCTTTTTTTATTCAATTCTTCCACTCCTTTCACACATCATTTATTTAGGTAATTGCGAAACTCATTAATATAGTATATTGGATTGTACATATTATACAGATTCCATAAACAGGTGCTTTGGAGCCGCCGGTACTTATGCACCG
>CAJOLO010000039.1 GCA_905235345.1 uncultured Lachnospiraceae bacterium | reverse complement strand
TAATCTCACTACTTTCCCATTCTTCAACATCAGTTGTTCTCTGTTCCTCAATATCGCAAAGCAATCCCAGATGTCCGATATATATCTCCATGGCATCATCGCCGTATTCTCGCTCTGCATTCTCATACACTTCACGCGCTTCCTCATATCGAAAAAGTTTTGCCAGCAGCTCTGCTTTTTTGCACATCTTTGAAAGTCTGTATTTTTCCGCCTTGACAGTTCCCATAAACGCATTGTCATTCTTGGACACGATTCCGAGAACAGCATCACAGCTTTCCAATGCTTTTTCATAGCTTCCTTCTCCAAGACATTCACAGCCCGTTATAATATATTGATTAAATGCAATATAATAGTCTGCCTTAACCGACTCATCCTCGTACCGGTCGAGCTGAAGGATTCCCTTTTCAGCAACTTCAACAAGTTTCGCGGCAGCTCCCTCAATCTCCTGCATATTCTTGGAATACACATCACATATAAGCTCATAGTTACGAAGCTTGTTATATGCAGAAGGCAATTGCTCCGTGTATTCAAGAAGTTTTATCAACACTTGATCAAGCTCATCACGACCTGCATCAAGCCTGTACATTGATAAAGCTATGGTTTTATACATCTTTGCTTCCGGATAAACCTCAGAATTCACAAGTCCAAAATAATACGCACTTTTCTGATAATCCTTTACAATTTCAAAATAATCCATGCCGACCTGTATAATCAGCTCCGCATTCTCATTTATACCCTCATAATTCTGATCAATATAATGTCCCACTTTCATGAGACCTTCCTCCGGCATATCAAGATAATCCTCGTAAAGCTTCAGTAATTCCGTATACGCCTCCGGCCGGCTTCCATCTACGTCAACTGCAGCAGCCGTATAAGATTCGGCAGCAGCCTCATAATCACCATCGATCACATAGGTATCGCCAAGAGCAATAAGCTCTTCATACTCACTGTTTTTGTGAACATTAATACCTGCATATCCACTCACTGATATTGCCATAAAGCACATAGTCAACACTATCATTGCCGCAAATCGACACAGATTCTTTCTGCATCCCAGAATATACGCTTTATCATATTTATTATAATTGTTTAAATGAAATAGTAATTCCTCGCAACTTTGATACCGGTCTTTCGGATACTCTGCCATACATTTAAGTACAATATGCCTTATTCCTCCGGATATATGTACCGTATCCGATTCCATCAGTTTTTTCGCTTTATCTATGGACTCAGGCAGTCTGCCCGTAAGCAGTGTACAGATTGTTACACCAAGACTGTATATATCTGCTCTGGCATCAATTATCCTTTTACCTCCTAATGTTTTATCCATCTGTTCAGGTGCTGCATAACCTCGTGTTCCTAATGTATATATTGTTTCATCCTCTTTATAAAATCCCTCAAGTGCAGCGCCAAAATCGATAAGTTTTATTGTCCCATCAGGTTTTAACATAATATTGGACGGCTTCATGTCCCTGTATATAATAGGCGGATTCATACCATGCATGTAACTAAGTGCACCGCACAAACTTTTTGCCCACGAAACCACAGTATTCTGTGGCACTGCACCCTCCGTTTCCAGCACTTCACCGAGAGTTTTCCCTTCTATATAATCCATTACAATACACGCAGTATCCCCTGTATATATAATATCTACTATTCTCGGCAATACAGGATGATCTAATTTCTTTATCACCTCTGCTTCCTTCTGCAGTGCAACAAGATTAACACCAACATCTCCGGCAGTTTCTGCTTTCCGATACTCCTTGACAGCCCATTGCTTATTAAGCCTCGTATCTACGGCAAGATACACGATCGACATACCGCCTTTTCCGATTTCTCTTAATATTTCATATTTGCCATCTAATACATCGCCTACCTGTATCACACATATTCTCCTTCATAACAATTCATCCGTCTGTAGTGCAGCCCGATTACAAGTAAACTGCAGTGCATATTAACCGGTTTTATCGAAATAAAAAAAGAGCCCCAATAAAAGGAGCTCTTTTTTTAATGATAAAAATCAGTTTATCATTATATCTTAAAGACGAATTCTTCATCGCCTAATACTATCTTGCTACCATCCTTTAGCAGAACTTTAGCAGAACATTCTCGCCATCCTCTACTTTGCGTCCATCAACAAAAGTATGATTAGTAGACTTATTATCCTTGATATAATACTCTCCATTCTTAGAGGTTATTATTGCATGAACCCGGCTTATCGCACCGTTACCATGAATTGTGAAATCCACTCCCACGCCCGACTTGCCAATCTTGAATGTCTGCTTCTTAATTATGACACGTTCTTCTGTATTAACTCTTATAATATACGGATTAACCTTGGTACCACCATTTCCACTCGCGGCATTAATCAGGCTGTTTGCGGCATTTCCAAGAGTCTGCGAAATAAGTGCGGCAGTCGATACAGATTCTTTTCCGTCGTCATCACCGGAAGGTTTATCATCCTTATTTTTTGTATCTTTTTCTTTCTCTTTTTCCTTTTCCTTATCTGCCTTATCTGATTTATTTGTCTTATTATTTTTCTTAGACTTTTGCTTTGCATCCTTGTCTTGTCGCTCAGCCTCTTTGACTTTTTCTTCTTCGGTCTTAAGCTCGTCCTGCGTATTCTTCACAATACTTGCCCGGTTAATCTTAATATTCTTATTAACTTTAAGCTCCGGTTCATTCGGGAACTGACTCCGATCCTCCTTCTGTTTTTCCGCCAAAAACGCATCTAAATCGTCCTCAATAACTACACCAACCGATGATGTATCCTTTGTCTTAAATATTGTTTTCTTAGCAGCACTATTCTCTTCACCTTCGCCCTCTTCGGCCACTGCTTCTTCACTATCAGTATTCTCACTATCAACAGTATTCCCGGAAACATCTTCTTTACTGTCCGATTTCTCTTCAGATTCGGTGTAGCCTTTATCTGCAACAGGCTCCTCTTCCGGCTCTGCAATGCCTTTATCCGTAGTTATCTCTTCTTCAGATTCCTCATAATCTTCATCTGCAGATACTTCTTCCGGCTCTGCAATGCCTTCATCCGCAGTTATCTCTTCTTCAGACTCCTCATAATCTTCATCTGCAGACACTTCTTCCGGCTCTGCAATGCCTTCATCCGCAGTTATCTCTTCTTCAGACTCCTCATAGTCTTCATCTGCAGACGCATCTTCCGGCTCTGCAATGCCTTCATCCGCAGTTATCTCTTCTTCAGACTCCTCATAGTCTTCATCTGCAGGCGATTCTTCCGGCTCTGCAATGCCTTCATCCGCAGTTATCTCTTCTTCAGACTCTGTGTAGCTATCATCAACTGCCGATTCTTCATCATACCCTGTGTAGTCATCATCCTTCACTGTATTCCATAAGGATTCCTTATCTGATGTAACTTCATTATCATATTCAATACTGTTTGCTTCAACATCACCGGCTTTATCCGACAAATCATCATATTCCTCATTGCTTACAGAAGCTTCATCAGTATATGTGTCATCAGTACTCTCATTCTCCGTTGTTACGTTATCATACTCTTTGGTTTCGGATATATCTGTATCCTGTTCCGCATCTTCATCAAAAGAATCTGCCCCGGCATCATCTATCTCTGTATATTCACCATATATTTCATTGGATTCACCTTCAGGAATTTCAATTCCAAATCCGTCCATCAAATCCTCAATCAACGAAAGAAGATTACGAAGATTGAACATCTCTCTGTCATTAATGTATGTCAGAAGCTTAGCAACATAATCACTATTCTCAGAAGAATCGAACCTAAGACTTGCTACAAAGCTCCTAAAAAAATTGTTGAGATCTGTCCCTTCCTTCATGTCTTCTAACGGAACACAGACGAACTCTACTTTATAATCCGAATCAATATATATATACTTACGATTAAGCACAAGATAGGATAATGGTATTCTGTATTCAGACATATTCATCATGCTGAGCACCAAGCCTCTCATAACCATAAGAACCATCTCGGCATTGATTTCCTGATCGGAAAGCTCACAAAGATGTATCTTATCCGTTATATCATAAGAAAATGTATCAAATTCTTCTCCTTCTTCGAAAATTACCGGAACTATTCCTTCGGGCTCCTCTTCCTCCAGATAATCCAATAACTCCTCATCCAGCTCCGCATTATTATCAATATTATATGTTAGAAATTGCTCTTTATCAAAATTCCGAACTCTAAAGCTAATCTTCTTCATAGCAACTACCCCTTCCAAAGAATAATACAATTCTATCTACTTATTATAGTTGATTCTCGTTGGATAAGCAAGTAGTTTATTTTTTATCTCCTCCTATAATCATAATATTTTTCCATCAGCTGATGTCATAATTTTATGCCAAAAAATTATGCAAATCAATGTAAATTCATTATAAAATTATGTATTTTTAAATTTTATTTTGTACTTTTATTCAAGAATTTGTATAAAAATATATAAATTTGACAATTTATTGAAAATTATTTATCATAGGGCATAAATATTACATATAGAAAGGAATTAACAACAATGGCAAATCCAATAGTTACGATCACCATGGAAAACGGTGATGTCATGAAAGCAGAGCTCTATCCCGATATTGCTCCTAACACTGTAAACAACTTTATCTCACTTGTGAAGAAAGGCTACTATGACGGCCTTATATTTCACAGAGTCATAAAAGGATTTATGATTCAGGGGGGATGTCCCGAAGGAACAGGTATGGGCGGTCCCGGATACAGTATTAAAGGCGAATTCGCTTCTAACGGCTTTGAAAACAATTTAAAGCACACACCAGGTGTCTTATCGATGGCACGCTCCATGATGCCGGACTCCGCAGGATCACAGATATTTATAATGCACAAGACATCTCCTCACCTAGACGGAGAATATGCAGCATTTGGTAAAGTTATCGAAGGTCTGGATATTGTCGACAAGATTGCCTGTGTTGAGACAGACTATTATGACAAACCGTTGACAGAGCAGAAGATTAAATCAATGACTGTCGATACTTTCGGAGAAGAATATCCCGAACCGACAAAATGTTAACATCTCTTTAACACGACTAATGCCCGGCATGTGATACAAATTATGTTTCACATGTCCGGGCATTATTATTCCTGTTTCTCATTGATCAATTCTATAACAATAGCACGTCCGGCACCTTCACGGAGCATATATATCAGACAGGGATTGAACTTTGCCTGACGGAACTGTCAGAATAATTTCAGACCGCTTATCACTCCTGCACTTATAAGTCCCATAATGATTCCTGCAAGAATCACACCGCACAGTACCGCAACAACACTCTCCTTAAAATCCATGTCCAGGATACTTGCGGCAAGGGTTCCTGTCCATGCACCTGTTCCCGGAAGAGGTATTCCAACGAAAAGCAACAGGGCTACAAACAAACCTCTGCCCGCCGTAGATTTCAATTTCTCTCCGCCCTTATGACCTTTTTCAAGACAAAAAGTGCAGAATTTACCTATAACCTTCTTGTCCCTGCCCCATTCCAATATCTTTCTGGCAAAAAGAAAGATGAAAGGAACCGGAATCATATTCCCGATAATGCATACTATGTACGCCTGCAGGGTAGGAAGTCCCATGGCCATCGCAGAAGGCACTGCAGCTCTAAGTTCAAAAAGCGGCACCATTGAAATGAAAAAAACGATTAGATATTTTTTTAACATGCCAATCTCCTTATATACAATAATCAAAAAATAAAGGTTATAAATAACACTATTAATAAAACCAAAGTATTATAACACAAACAAATTACTTTTGCACGATAAATCGGGCAAAAATTCCGAATTCTGAGTTGTCGCTGCTACACTATTACGAAAAACCATCATACTCATCAGTAATAATCCTCTTCCCTGCCTGTCCCGCTGCCTTTAATCTTTTGTCATAATAGTTTTTGAAATCCTCATAAGCAGCCACTGCATTTTCATACTTTACACCCTTTTCAAATTGTATATCAAGAAACTGATCAAACTCCTCCCCATATCTTTTCAACCTTTCAACATTATCATCATTCACCATATCCGTCTTCCTTCTCTGACTACAGATACTCATATTTTTATGCGTTACAAGGACTCTCTCGCCCGTCTTATCATCCGCACATAAAAAATGGGTATCCTTTTTATTTAGAGATACCCATTTTCCCATAATATTATTCTACTTTCCGTAAATCCTCCCGATCTCCTCCGAATACACATGCGGTGCCTGATAAATTATCAAAGGAGGCTCAACCGTGATTCTCTGCTTTCCTCCCTTGGTTCCCTGAATCATCACCATAGTCGGCTCCTTATCAACATATGGATGGATAAGCCTCATTCTCTTAGGCTCTATATGATACTCCTTCATAACATAAAATATCTCCGCAAGACGAAACGGCTTATGTATCATGAAGAAATTACCGCTTTCCGGAAGAACATAGCTTGCAAGGGAAACAACATCCGAAAGACTTAACGCAACCTCATGTCTCGCTATTGTCTTAGGTTCATAGAGGTTCTTCAATCCGTGATTATCGGTCATATACGGAGGATTGACCGTGACTACGGAAAAAGAACCCGGTTTAAAAATCTGTCTTCCGCTCCTTACATCACCGCATATTATATCTATCTTGTCCTCCAGGGTATTAAGCTTAACGCTTCTCCCTGCCATATCTGCGTATTCCTCCTGCAGTTCCAATCCGGTATAGTGTTCTCCCTTCGTCTTCGCGGCTAACAGAATCGGAATGACTCCACTGCCCGTACACAGATCGAGCACCTTTGCACCCGGTTTAACTCTTACAAAATCAGAAAGTAATACGGCATCAACGCCAAAACAGAAGCCCTGAGGCTTCTGTATCAGTCTGTAACCCTTACACTGAAGGTCATCTATGCGTTCATCTTCCTTTACAAGAGAATTATCCATTACTTTCATATCCCATCCACTCAAAGAACAATTATACTCCTTAATCGATTCGCGAACCTGTCTCTTTTTTCTCTAAAGCCTCCAATGCCTTAAGTTCAGCATCTACCTTTTCATTATTACGTTTCTTCTTAGGCTTGAATCTGAGTTCTTCCGCATTATATTCCCGAATCTCTTTCTCATCATCATCAAGCTCAACAATGACCTTGACCTTTTGACGGATAACACTCACGCTGCTGACCTCACCCCTAAGCCCGTCAACAGTCTTAACTCTGTCTCCCACATTAGGAAGACGGTCGTTCAGATATTCATAAGTCTCCTGCTCATTCTTAAGACAGCACATCAATCTTCCGCATACCCCGGAAATCTTAGTCGGGTTAAGCGAAAGATTCTGTTCCTTAGCCATCTTGATAGATACCGGAACGAAGTCAGATAAATGCTTATGGCAGCACAACTCTCTTCCGCATATACCTATTCCTCCGAGAATCTTGGTCTCGTCACGTACCCCTATCTGTCGAAGTTCTATTCTTGTACGGAATACCGCTGCCAGATCCTTTACCAATTCTCTGAAATCCACTCTTCCGTCCGCCGTAAAGTAGAAAAGCACCTTATTATTGTCAAATGTATATTCAACATCAATAAGCTTCATATCCAATCCGTGAGCTGCAATCTTCTCTTTACATATATCAAATGCTTTCCTGGATTTTTCCTTATTATCTTCATACTGTTTATCATCCTCAGGTGTTGCCTTACGTATCACCGGCTTAAGCTCCCCGGCCATACTGCTCTCATCAATCTCACGCCTTCCGAGAACAACCTTACCATACTCAACTCCTCTGATAGTCTCAACTATTGCAGCATCTCCCACCTCTATCTCAATATCATTAGGTGTAAAAAAATATATCTTTCCGTTCTGTCGGAATCTAATTCCAATAACTTCTGTCATTATGCAATCTCCTTCTGCCACATCTGCATTGTCTTCCATCCGGTTATATGTAATGGCATGCCTATACACATTCTTATAATTATAATTAACATATAATGTATTTGCAAGTGGCAAATAATAGTAAATATTATTTCATA
Source organism: uncultured Lachnospiraceae bacterium (assembly GCA_905235345.1). GTDB lineage: Bacteria > Bacillota > Clostridia > Lachnospirales > Lachnospiraceae > CAG-590. The sequence continues at coordinate 5,004 of CAJOLO010000039.1, read as the reverse complement.
TTGTCCTTTATAGTAAGCAACAGCAATTCCATTGCTATATCAAAGTTCACGTTAGCTTCCAAACGAACCTTTACCTTATTGAGTGCCCTGATGACCTCCTCAACTCCCTCATAAGACATCATACTCGCCTGTTTTTGCAGCACCGAATACTCGTCCTTAAACAGCAGCTTATTCGGTGAATTGGAAATCTTGACCATAAGTATATCCCGAAACCACATGGTCATAATATCCATGTAATCTGTCACATCAAGCTTATATTTTCCAAGATTCCTTACAGCAATAATGACATCCTCCATCTCCATCTCCTGAATTCTTCTGAGTATTCTGACACTGTCATCAAGGAGCTCGTTATACTCCGGAGATATGGCAAGTCTTATTGCCTTACCGAGATTACCCTGTGCAAAATCCGTACAGAACCTGGCTTTTTTTTGATCCACATTCAACTGAGTAGTAAGATACTCAACAACATAAAGCGGCTCTACCGGTTTAAAATTAAGTATAATGCATCGACTAAGTACCGTTGGCAGAAACTTTCCGATACCGTTAGCCAACAACAAAATGATAGCATATTCCGGCGGTTCCTCAAGTGTCTTAAGCAGTGCATTCTGTGCCTGAGGATTCATAAAATGTGCATCCGGAACAATGTATATCTTATATCTGCTGCTATAAGGCTTGATACCCACATCATTCACAATCTGCTGTCTTATCTCTTCCACCGATATCAAATTGGGTTTCTCATGATTTACCCATATAACATCCGGCTGATTTCCCGATTCAGACTGAAGACAGGAACGACATCTGCCGCAGGGATCAGGGCCTCCCTCTTCACACTGGAGGGATTTCGCCACGACCGTTGCCATTGTTTTCTTACCCGAACCTTTTTCGCCATTAAGTATATAAGCATGGGATACCTTACCAAGTTCTATACTGTTTTTAAAATGCTTAACTATGTCTTCATGTCCGATTATATCACTATAGTTTGCCATACTCCTCACCCTCTCTTCAAGTGGATATGTCCATTAACATTCCCCTGATATCATCAATTTTTCCGAGAATTGCAAGATTATCCTTCTCGTCCTTAAGAAGCTCCTGTGCAAGATCATCCAGAGATTTATCTACCTCCTTAACAATACCATACACCCGATGCCTCCCCCGTCTGTCAAGAAAATTCTCCCGTGAAAACTCATGGGAATTGGCAGTCACCTCATTCATGAACTCTTTGACCAGCGTACGATATCTCTTCATATCCCTAATATCCATATGCTTTGCGATCTTATTCCCCTGCTCCTCTATATCCTTCATAAGATTGGAGAGCTTTTCTTTAAGTTCACTGTTCTCTATATGACTGACCAATGTAAATCGAAAACTGTCATCACCTTTAGGCGCCTGCGTCTGTGTTTCCACCGGTGCCTGAGGAGTCAATTGACTAATCTTCATATCCATACGCATCTCTCCTTAAAAGAACCTCTTCTCCACTTCTTCTACAATCTTGTTATGTATCTCGTCTACCGGCAGCGTTGCATCAATCGGTACTATACGTTCCGGATAAAGATCCGCAAGCTTTCTGTATCCCTCAACCACACGCTTATGAAACTCGATATCCTCCTGCTCCATACGATCAAGCTTTGTCTGATTCTTCTTTCTCTTAATTCCATCCTCTGCATCCAGGTCCATAAAAATCGTAAGCATGGGCTTAACTTCACCAAGTGCATAATTATTCACCTCATACACCGTGGCTACTCCAAGACCTCTTCCAATCCCCTGATATACTGCCGAAGATTCCACAAATCTGTCACAGATAACTGCCTTCCCTTCCTCAAGGGCAGGTCTTATGATCTGATTGACAAGCTGGGCTCTTGCTGCCGCATAGAGCAACAGTTCTGTCATATAGCTCATTTCCTTATACTCAGGATTAAGTATTATCTCACGTATTGCCTCACTTATCTCAGTTCCACCAGGTTCTCTGGTAATCACACTGTCGTATCCTTTATTCTCGAGATATTCCTTAAGAAGCTCTATCTGTGTCGACTTTCCTGACCCGTCCGGACCCTCTATTGTAATGAAAATTCCTTCCATGCCGTTATCCTTTCTAATCCCACTATGGTTATGCCCAATTGTTGAATTCCTGTAACTGTTCAACTCTGCTGAATATATACGAATACCTTAATCAGTTCTTCTTGTAAATTCAAATCCCGACCACATCTACATTCGTTTTTTTCTAATGGAAAGCCAGCCGTTTCTTGCTTCCTTTATAACATTCACATAATACTTATTGGGTGCTTCGATGTCCACACCCTTAATATTCCTGTCTGACTCCAACGCCCTTCTTATTCCCCGTATTATATCTTTTGTAAGAATCTCTCCCGGCGTGACAATCGGAATTCCCGGCGGATAGATATATATAAAATCACTGCTCACTCTTCCCACCGAATCATCAAGAGGTATTCTTATCTCATCCTTTAACTTTGCATCATATATCTCCATTCGCTTTTCAGGACAAGTCTCATATAATATTGTATCGGCTTCATTCTCAAAATCTATTAACTGTTTATCAATTGTTTCCAATGCAAGGAATAATGCTTCAAATGCTTCCTTGGTATCTGCAATTGTGGCAATGGCAATGACATAATCATCTCCTGCCATCTCCATCATCTGTCCGTATTCCTTCTCCAATATCTCAGCAAACATCAGGCCCGTAAGCGGTTTAACTTCTCCTTCTGTTTCCATGCCGCAATCTTTCAAAGAAAACACAAGGCGTGAATAATCATAATCACTGTTACCGTATCCCTTAAAATCATCACCGCCTACCAGATGAATATGGGTTAGCTCTTCCTCAAACTTCTTTCTGTAATCCGTCACCAGCTGCTTGAACACGATGAACCCGCCATCTCTTTCAAAATCCATCTTCTCAATACAGGCTTCCATCGTTGCCATAAACACATAGGATGGTGATGTACTCTGATATAACGACACAAACTCATCAAGCCTCTTTACCGAAACAAGTCCCTTCTTCATGTGAAGTATTGCACATTGTGTCATTGCAGGCAAAGTCTTATGAAGACTCTCAACCACAATATCCGCACCGAGCCTGATTGCAGGGTGTGGTACATTCTTATAATTGGTTGCGGAAATCGTCTCGTTAACATTCGCCATGAATTCAAAATGTGCACCATGGGCCTCATCTACAATAAGCGGAATCTTCTCCTTATGAGCAAGCTTTGCAATCTTCTCAACATCACTGACCACGCCTTCATAAGTCGGTGATACTATAAGCACCGCCTTGGCATTGGTATGCACCTTAAGTGATTCCTTCACCGTCTCAGGAGATACCCCTCCGAACATGCCAAGCTCATCATTCCACTCCGGCATGATATAAACAGCCTTGAGACCCAATAGTCTTATGGCATTGTAGACTGATTTATGACAGTTTCTTGCAATAATTATTGTATCACCATGTTCACATACCGCAGAAATTGCAGCCATAATTCCGCATGTCGCACCATTTACCAGATAATAGCTCTTATCAGAACCGTAAATCTCCGCTGCTCTTAGCTGCGCCTTTAAGATAATCCCACCGGGATCATGAAGCTCATCAAGCTCTCCAACCTCCGTCACATCAATTGAAAACGGATTATCCACCATATCCGGAAATACAGTGTTCATTCTTCTCTTATGTCCCGGCATATGCCACGGATACGAGCCCTCTGTATTATATTGTATAAGGCCGTCAAGTATCGGTTGTTCCATATTATCGGTCTCACTTTTCTATACTTAGGAATTGTAGATAAATAACTTATGCATTACTTATTTACAGAAATAATAATTCCACAGTTCCTTAATTAATAAAATTCAAATTCTGAAAACTCTTCTTATCTCTCCATATTTGAAAGCATAAATATAGAATCTGTATTATTATAACAAACATACAGAAAAAATGCAAAAAAAATGCGACAACAAAACTGCAAAGTATATTACATTGATTGTATTCATAACAGTGAAGCTGAAGACTGAACTGTCACTTGTATTCTCATACCATATCTGCCCGAATATTCTTATATCCCTCACCGTATATCTCACTTGCACTCGTTATTACCATAAATGCAGAAGAATCCCGCTGCCTGATAAGCTCCTGTAACTTTGGTGCCCGTCTCTTTTTAACCACGCACATAATAATATCCTTATGTCTGTTGCTATATGCTCCCTTCCCTTCTATTATGGTCGCTCCCACCTCCACATCTTCCAGGATGTGTGTCAGCAGCTCCTCCGGTTTGTCGGAAACGATATAAATAAGCCTTGCCTCATCGCCACCATAGAGAATATAGTCCATGACACGCCCATTTAACACTACAGTAATAAATGCATACACAGCCAGATTAAAATCTCCAAAAACAATTCCCGAAACAGCCACCACTATCAGGTCCACGATTATAAAAAGAGTGCCTGTCTTAACTTCCGGATATCGTCTCCTAAGCAATTTGACAACTATATCCATTCCGCCCGTTGTTGCCCCGGCTCTTAATACCGTCCCAAGCCCCGTACCCACAAGGATACTTCCGGCAATAGCCGCAATAAGAGTATTATCCGTCACGGAGGGAAACACACTGAACATATTAGTGAATACTGAATTGGAAAGAATTGCTATAAATGTATATAAGATGAAGCCACCTCCGAATTGCCACCATCCAATTAATATGATGGGAATATTCAGCAGAAAATACCATGTACCCGTTGCACCGCCAAGTGTATGTCGTAATATAACAGAGATTCCGACCACTCCTCCCGGTGCCAAAGAATTAGGGTCCAGAAAAAGCCCTATTCCCGCTGCATATATCAGTGTTCCCAGAATAATAAACAATAACTTCTGCGCAGTTTTCTGACTGATCAATACTTTCATGCTGATATCTCCGATCATTATTTGCAATCACCCTATTACTTTAACTCACCGTATATTAATCGCAGATAAGCTTTTGCATTTCAACTGCACCATCCTTATATTTTGTCAGT
>CAJOLO010000038.1 GCA_905235345.1 uncultured Lachnospiraceae bacterium | reverse complement strand
GGTACTGAGTCCAATGAAGCTATGATCAAGATGGCGAGAAAATACGGTGTGGAGAATTACGGACCGGAGCACTATGAGATTGTGACGGCAAAGAAGAGCTTTCACGGAAGAACATACGCTGCCCTTACTGCAACGGGACAGCCGGAGTCAGCAATTCAGAAAGGATTTTTCCCGAATCTTCCCGGATTTAAATACGCAGAGTTTAACAATCTGGAAAGCTTTAAGGAAGCGGTTACGGAGAATACCGCTGCAATAATGGTGGAACCTGTTCAGGGCGAGGGTGGAGTGTATCCTGCCACTAAGGAGTTCTTGCAGGGACTTCGTGAGCTATGTGACGAGAAGGGAATACTGCTGTTATTCGATGAGGTACAGACCGGATGGTTCCGCTGCGGAGAGGCAATGGCGTGGATGCATTATGGTGTTAAGCCGGATGCCTTCACAATGGCAAAAGCACTTGGTGGAGGACTTCCACTTGGTGGAGTTGTCATGACTGAGAAGTGTGCAGCGACGCTCAATCCAGGCTCACACGGATGTACATTTTCCGGTAATCCGGTGTGCTGTGCCGCAGGTTATGCTGCAATAACGGGAATGATTGAGGAAAAATGCGGAGATAATGCAAAGGAAATCGGTGAGTACTTTATGGAGCAGTTAAAGACACTGCCACATGTGAAAGAGGTGCGTGGACTTGGACTTCTTGTGGGTGTGGAATTTACTGATGTGGATGCCGGAAAGGTGAAGGTGAAGGCTATGGAGCATAAGCTTTTAGTGACTGCAACATCTGACCGTATTGTTCGTATGGTTCCACCGCTCATTATAACTAAGGAAGACTGTGATAAGGCTGTTGCTATACTTAAGCAAAGTGTTGAGGAAGTGCTTGGGTAGAGAATCCGATGTAACAGGAGAATGTCATGGAACTGAAATAAAGCCTTCCCCTAATAGGGGAAGGTGGCAGCAAATCTTTGATTTGCTAACGGATGAGGTGAAACGCAAAGCTTACGTTACAGACATTGATTCAGTACCATTCACAAATCTACTTGGTTCTGAATAGTTACAAGTTTAATTATAAAGAGATACGAATAAACTTTCAGGAGGATAAGAATATGGCACAGCTTTGGGGCGGAAGATTTACAAAGGAGACAGATCAGCTTGTATATAATTTTAATGCGTCTATCTCCTTCGACCAGAAGTTTTATAAAGAAGATATTGAAGGCAGTATGGCACATGTGAAGATGTTAGCTGCAACAGGAGTATTGACGGAGGCAGAACGTGATGAGATATTAGAAGGTCTTTCAGGAATTCTTGCTGACGTGGAGAGCGGTAAATTAGAGATAACTTCCGAATATGAGGATATCCACAGCTTTGTGGAGGCGAATCTTATTGACCGGATTGGTGATGCGGGAAAGAAACTTCATACCGGACGTTCGAGAAATGATCAGGTAGCATTAGATATGCGTTTATATACAAGAAAAGAGATTGAAAATCTCAAAGAGCTTGTTAAGGAACTGATGGTGGTACTGCATGGATTGATGAAGGAACATTTAGATACCTTTATGCCGGGATTTACACATTTACAGAAGGCGCAGCCTATTACTTTGGCACATCATTTCGGCGCATATATGGAGATGTTTAAAAGAGATTACGGAAGACTTAGTGATATATATGAGAGAATGAATTATTGTCCGTTAGGTGCAGGTGCACTTGCCGGAACCACTTATCCTCTTGACAGGGAGATGACGGCGGAGCTTTTAGGTTTCAAAGGGGCAACGCTTAACAGTATGGATTCGGTTTCTGACAGAGATTATGTAATTGAACTGCTTTCTGCACTTTCAACAATAATGGTGCATCTTAGCAGATTCTCTGAGGAGATAATCATATGGAATTCCAATGAGTACGGATTTGTCGAGCTGGATGATGCATACAGTACCGGAAGTTCTATCATGCCTCAGAAGAAGAATCCGGATATTGCCGAGCTTGTACGTGGCAAGGCAGGAAGAGTGTATGGTGCGCTTATGCAGATGCTTACCACCATGAAGGGAATTCCGCTTGCTTACAACAAGGATATGCAGGAGGATAAGGAATTTACATTTGATGCAATTGATACTGTTAAGGGATGTCTGGCATTATTTACCGGAATGATTAAGACAATGACGGTGAATAAGAATACGATGGAAGAAAGTGCGAAGAAGGGCTTTACTAATGCTACGGATGCGGCTGACTATCTGGTGAATAAGGGTGTTCCGTTCCGTGACGCCCATGGAATTGTAGGTCAGCTTGTGCTTTACTGTATTGAGAAGAATATTTCACTGGATGAGATGAGTTTAGATGAGTATAAGGCAATATCTCCGGTGTTTGAAAATGACATCTATGAAGCAATCAGCTTAGAGACATGTGTAGAGAAACGTGAGACGATAGGTGCTCCGAGCAGAACTTCCATGGAGAAGGTTATTGCGATTAATGAGGAGTATCTGAAGAATTTATAGAAATGAACGGGTAGCTGTTCAGCTCCGCTGAATAGATACTGAAGGGCAGGAGAAAAGTATAGATAAAGCCTAAGGTGTTATTGAAAAAGAAAGGAAGAAAGCGGTATGAATAATACAGACAAGGCAACGATGGAAGCAGCAAAGAGGATGTTAAGAGGAAAGATTGATATTAATGAGGTTTCTATGATATTGGAAGTCCCTGTTGAAAAATTGCAACCGATAAAGGATGAGATTGACGAACAGATACGTAAGGTCTACGGTGATCTTGATTCTTATGATTTCAATGAACCTGTTTTGTTTGAGGATTTTGATGACTTTGGTGAGGATGAGGACATGAAGTCTGATTCTGAATGATGATTACTGCATTGACCCGAAAGATGTGGTCATGTGTGAAGATTCCGGTTCTGATTGAAAGACAGTTCAGGATAAGGTCTGTGAATAATAAGAAAGAACCAATGGGAATATGGATGAGGATGCGAAATGAAAAATAAATATGATGTAATTATTGTGGGAAACGGTGTGGCAGGCTTATTTGCCGCCCTCCATTTACCCAATGACAAAGATATAGCGATCATAACCAAGGGAGATATGGAAGAATGTGATTCCTATCTTGCGCAGGGTGGAATCTGTGTTCTGAAGAATGAAGATGACTATGCGGCATTTTTTGAGGACACAATGAGAGCCGGCCATTATGAAAATGACAGGGATGCAGTCGAACTTATGATCAGATCTTCCCAGGATATCATCAGGGAACTTGTGGATTACGGAGTGGAGTTTGAACGTAAACAGGGAGAGTTCACATATACAAAGGAAGGAGCTCACACTGCATCGAGAATTCTGCATCATGAAGATCTAACAGGCAAAGAGATTACATCAAAACTGCTTGCACATGTCAAAGAACGGAAGAATATATCTTTATTTGAACATGTGACTATGGTTGATATATTGGAACGGGATAATGTTTGTTACGGGATTATGGTTTCTGAAAATCCGGAAACCGGAAAATTGCAGGAGAATATTTCTAAAACTAAGAATGTTGATGTTGGAGAATCTGAATATATAGTGCAGGAAAAGGTTTCCAGGATATACAGCGACTATGTTATATGGGCGTGCGGAGGCGTGGGCGGATTATACAAACATTCCACCAATTACAGACATCTGACCGGAGATACAGTGGCTATATCTGTCAAACATAATATAGAACTGAAGGATATCAGTTATGTACAGATTCATCCGACAACACTTTATGCAAAGACATCCGGAAGACGTTTTCTTATTTCTGAATCGGTGAGAGGTGAGGGCGCAGTATTGTTAGATAAGGATGGAAATCGTTTTGTAGACGAACTCCTTCCAAGAGACAGGCTGACTGAGAAGATAAGGGAACAGATGGCTAAAGAGGGTACGGATCATGTAAGACTTTCGGTAACTCATATGGGTGCCGAGGAGATAAAGAAGCGTTTTCCTAATATATATAAGACATGTATGGAACAGGGGTATGACATTACAAAGGAACCGATTCCTGTTGTCCCTGCACAGCATTATTTTATGGGAGGCGTTAAGGTAGACCTTGATGGACATACATCTATGAACAGACTTTATGCTGCGGGAGAGACGGCTTGCAACGGTGTTCATGGTGCTAACCGTCTGGCAAGCAATTCCCTGCTTGAAAGTCTTGTGTGGGCAAAACGCGGAGCAGAGGATATTGCAGAGCATTATGAGTGTGCGGATCATTCATGGTGTGAGGAATATTTTGAGGATGAGAAGAGTGAGGGCTATATACCGGACAAGTCCTATGAGGATGTGAAGGATGAGTATTTCTATCTTGCAAGAGAGAAGGTCAGACCGGGATTTACGGGGTGATGTAGCATTTCGCATTCGCTGAGAGATGCGTATGAAAGCGTGTATTTTGCGAAGAGATACGCATATCGGAATGTGCGTTAGCAACATGCCTGTCGCGTATCTATGAGGCGTAACTGAATAGATACGCACAATTAAAAAAGATGTACGTCGGAGCTATGTAATCACTTAATAATAACATATAACATGGAGGAAACAGTAAATGAGAGAGCTAATGAATCTGAATATTGATAATCTGATATTGCAGGCACTTCAAGAGGATATTACCAGTGAGGATATTACGACCAATTCGGTTATGCCAAACTATCAATTGGGACAGGTTGAACTTATCTGCAAACAGGATGGAGTCATTGCCGGTCTTTCCGTATTTCAAAGGGTGTTTGAGTTATTGGATGATAAAACAGAGTTCGATATGAAAGCAAAGGATGGAGATGAGGTTAAGAACGGACAATTACTCGGAATCGTTAACGGTGATATAAGAGTACTTCTTGAGGGTGAGAGAACGGCACTTAATTATCTTCAGAGAATGAGTGGAATCGCAACCTATACACATTCCATTGCTGTGCTATTAGAGGGAAGTAAGACAAAACTTCTTGATACCAGAAAGACTACACCTAATATGCGTGTGTTTGAAAAATACGCTGTCAAGGTTGGCGGCGGATATAATCATCGTTTCAATCTGTCTGACGGTATTTTACTAAAGGATAATCATATCGGTGCTGCCGGCGGAGTTAAAGAGGCAGTCGCCAAGGCAAAGGAATATGCACCATTTGTCAGAAAGATTGAGGTTGAAGTTGAGAATTTGAACATGGTTCAAGATGCCATTGATGCCGGAGCGGATATCATCATGCTTGACAATATGGATAAAGAGACCATGAAGGAAGCTGTTAAGATGATAGACGGAAGGGCTGAGACAGAGTGTTCGGGTAATGTGACAAAAGAGAATGTGGCTAATCTTGTGGATATCGGAGTTGATTACATATCTTCCGGTGCACTTACACATTCGGCACCTATACTTGATCTTTCACTCAAGAATCTGCATGCAATATAGAGAGAATAATCTGTGCTTTTATGAAACTGCATTTACCGTGTTTGTAATCAATAATTCAAGATATAGATTATGAAAAGGTGTTTTATATACAGATGAAAAGTAATGAGTTATTAATGGTACTTAATAACAAGTAGGAGATTGTGAAAATGAAATATCTTGTACGGATAATCAATATAATAATTATTGTTCTGTTGTCTAATATTTTGACTATGATTAAAATCGTTGACATTGGAGCTTTTAAAGTACCTGATATAATACTTCTTGTGGTATGGTTTTTGTGGCTGAACATCAGTCCGTCGCATGCGAACAGAAAACTGGAAACAAAAAGGTTGAAACGTTGCGGAAACGGATGTGAGCTGCTTATAATGTTTTTGATATCAACTGGGATAAGTATCATTTATTGTATTGTAGGATTCTTCGGAACCTATGGAATTGCAGGCTTTAAAGAGGATTATAAGCTTTGGCTTATGAATATACTGGTAATTATTCTTGTTGAGAATACGGTGTTCTGGAATGGTATTATTCGTGTATATATGACCTCGGAGCAACTTGGTTTCCGTATTCGTATCTGGGGACTTATATGTGGAATGATACCTATTGCGCATCTTATTGTGCTTGGAATTATAATAAAGACAGCTAATCGTGAAGTAATAGTTGAAAATGCTAAGATTATTAAGAATAAAGAACGTCACGATGAGAGAATCTGTGAGACAAAGTATCCTATACTGATGGTGCATGGAGTGTTTTTCAGAGACTATCGTTATCTGAACTACTGGGGCAGAATTCCTAAAGAATTGGAACAGAATGGTGCCACTCTCTTCTATGGAGAACAACAGTCGGCTGCATCTGTTGAGGAGTGCGGTAAAGAACTTGCAGACAGAATTCTTGAAATATGTAAAGAGTATGGCTGTGAGAAGGTGAATATCATTGCTCACTCCAAGGGAGGACTTGACAGCAGATATGCACTTAATATTCCGGGAATCAAGGAACATGTCGCATCGCTAACTACTATCAATACACCACACAGGGGATGTGAGTTTGCGGATTATCTGCTTTCGAAGATTCCACAGAGCCAGCAAGATGGAATTGCCCAAGCCTATAACGGTACGTTGAAGCGGTTGGGAGATCACGATCCGGATTTTATTGAGGCGGTGACTGATCTTACTGCAACGGCATGCAAGAAGCGAAATGAGGTATTGCCTGACGTGGAGGGTGTATATTATCAAAGTGTCGGTTCGAAGCTGAATATGGCCGGAGGAGGAAGATTTCCTCTTAACTTTTCGTATCATCTGGTTAATGCTTTTGACGGAGCTAACGATGGTCTGGTTGGAGAGAAATCTTTTAAGTGGGGTGAGAATTATCAGTTTCTGACTGTGACAGGGAAGAGAGGGATTTCCCATGGAGATATAATTGACTTAAATCATGAGAATTTTGAAGGCTTTGATGTAAGAGAGTTCTATGTAGAGTTGGTATCAAAGCTTAAAAATATGGGATTTTAACTTAGTCGGAGAAATTCCCTTCATCTAAAACTAAGCGTAGGTGGGCAATAGATGGCAGGACTTCTATGGGTAGATATGAATAATGTACAGAAAAAAAGACAAGAAATAAGTGATTTTCTTTGAAAAACAGGTTGAGAAATATTGTAAAAGTTTTATAATGATGTGTGGATTGTATACAATATACGTGGTGTTATATCATATTATGTGAGAAATCCACGACGACATACTTGACGTTAAAATTGAGGAGGATAAATATAATGTTTGGTTTTGGGCAATTGATAGAGATTTTGAAGAAGGATCCTAAGAGAATTGTGTTGACAGAGGGGTGTGATCCAAGAATTCTTGAGGCATCATCCAGACTTCTTGCAAGCAATTTCCTGCATCCTATTCTGGTGGGAGATCCGGATGAGATATACGAGGCGGCTGAGAATTCAGGATTTAATATAAGAGGTTCGGAAATCTTTAATCCTAAAGATTTTGCTGATATGGATAAGATGGTGGAAGAATTCTGTGAGATCAGAAAGAGTAAGGGTGTTACTAAAGAACAGGCGCACGAGATTCTTAAGGAGAATAATTATTTCGGAACAATGCTCGTTAAGATGGGATATGCGGATGCATTACTCGGAGGTGCTACATATTCAACGGCGGATACAGTACGTCCTGCTTTACAGCTTATAAAGACAAAGCCTGGCAATAATATTGTATCATCATGCTTTATTCTTGTTCGTCCGTCAGCTACCGGAGGTAACGAAGTGCTCGCTATGGGAGACTGCGGAATTGTTATTAAACCTACGGAAGATGAACTGGTGGAAATCGCAGAAGAGACCATACGTTGTGCAAAGATATTCGGAGTAGATCCAAAGGTTGCATTCTTAAGTTATTCTACAGATGGCTCAGGCAAGGGTGAGGATGTGGATAAGATGCGTAATGCAGCCAGAAAGACCAAGGAGAGAAATCCGGATATTCCGATTGACGGAGAGATGCAGTTTGACGCTGCGGTATCACCTAAGGTGGCAAAGAAGAAGTGCCCGAATTCAGAGGTGGCAGGTTGTGCGAATACATTTATCTTTCCTGATATTAATGCAGGTAATATCGGATATAAGATTGCACAGAGAATGGGTAACTTTGAGGCATATGGTCCTATATTGCTGGGGCTGAATTCACCAATCAATGATCTGTCAAGAGGATGTACTGCTACAGAGGTCTATTCCATGGCAATCATCACGGCTGCATTGTCGTGATATATCAGATAGAAAGGAATTTCTACAGCTGATTTATAATAAGATATATATACAGATACAGGTAAAGGTCAGGCGATTATGCCTGACCTTTATTAGAACTATTTGAATGTTATATACAATCATAATCAGTTAATAATAATTATTGGAAAGTAATTATTATAGATAAAATGTATTATTCAACGATAATAGCATTCTTAATTGCTTGAAAGCTTTCCTTGCTGATAGCATGTTCCATCTTACATGCGTCTGCTGCGGCAACATGCTCATCAACACCAAGATTTATAAGCCACTTGCGGAATGTTTCGTGGCGCTCGTAGATCATTTCGGCTATTTCTCTGCCTGTTTCGGTAAGGGTGATGTAGCCGGCATCGGACACAACGATATGTTCTTTTGCTCGAAGATTCTTCATTGCTATACTTACACTTGATTTCTTAAATCCCATCTCTGTCGCAATATCCACGGATCTGACTACGGGGAGTTTTTTGCTAAGAATAAGTATTGTTTCCAAATAATCTTCAGCAGATTCATTAACTGTCATAAGTAACCTCCTATATTCATAAATAATATTATATAACTAAAGCCACCCGATTAATCGGTGCTTGATATTCAATCGTATATTGTGCTTATGCATAACAGCACTATTGATGTTAAAGTATAGTATTTAAACTGTTATGATTTGTATTGTACCATATTATATAAAAAAATCAAATCTTAAATTTATTAGATGTGAATCAATGTCAGTAACTTAAGCTTTTTTTCGTCACCTCATCCGTCGGCAAATCAAGATTTGCCGCAACCTGTCTTCGTTCCACTACGGTCGGCGCATAACCGAGCTCCCCCGGACCTCATGCGCCCCTCAGAGGGGAAGGCTGAACTGTTACAACGACAGTGTGATTATATGAGAAATATGGTATGGGGGGTTGAATTTTTTCATGAAATGAGTTACCGTAAAATAAAAAGCAATCAAGGGAGACAATATGAAGATAGTGCTTGTTGCATTAAATGCAAAATATGTACATTCAAATCTTGCGGTATATGATATAGAGGCCTATACGAGACACAGATGGACAGGTGAGTATGGCTCTGAAGCAGGGCTTGATCTTTCTGTAAGGGAATATACCATCAATCATAATCTGGATATGATAATGCAGTCGTTGTATCATGAGAACCCATCGTTTATTGCATTTTCATGCTATATATGGAATATCTTTGAAGTACTTACTATATGCAGGGAACTTAAGAAGGTAATGCCAAAGCTTTCGATATGGTTAGGAGGCCCTGAGGTTAGTTATGACAGCGAGAAGGTGCTTATAGATAATCCGTATATTGACGGTGTGATTCTGGGAGAAGGAGAAGCTACATTTTACGAGCTTGTAAGGATTTATTCTGAGAATGACACTGCAATTATTGATAAGACTAATGTTAAGGGTATTACTTATAAAGCAGTTGATGGAAGTATAATCAAGAATCCTATGCGCCCGCTTATTTCAATGGATGAGATACCATTTATATATAACGATCTTGAAAAGTTTGAGAATAAGATACTTTATTACGAGAGTAGCAGAGGTTGTCCTTTTTCATGCAGCTATTGTTTGTCGTCAATTGACAAGAGAGTGCGGTTCAGGAATTTGACTTTGGTCAAAAATGAACTTTCTTTCTTTATGGAAAATAAAGTGCGTCAGGTGAAATTCATTGATCGTACCTTTAACTGCGATAAGAAAAGGGCAAGGGAGATATGGAATTATCTTGCGGATAATGATAATGGTGTGACGAATTATCATTTTGAGATTGCAGCAGATCTTATAGAGGATGAAGATCTTTTGATATTTAAGAAGATGAGACCGGGACTTATTCAGCTCGAAATTGGTCTGCAGTCAACGAATAACAAGACTATAAAAGAGATACGGCGTGTTATGGATATTGATAAATTGAAACACAATATGCTGATGATAAGAAGTATGGGTAATATTCATCAGCATCTGGACCTTATAGCAGGACTTCCCTATGAGGATTATGAATCTTTCGTGCAGTCATTTAATGATGCTTATTCAATGAAACCCAACCAGCTCCAGCTTGGCTTTTTGAAGGTGCTTAAGGGTTCCTATATGGAAGAACAGGTTGAGGAATATGGACTTTTATACAGGGACGAGCAGCCCTATGAGGTACTTGCGACAAAGTGGATATCATACGGAGAAATTCTAAAACTAAAGCAGATTGAAGAGATGGTGGAGGTTTATTACAATTCCGATCAGTTTGAGCATGTATTACCATATGTGGAGACTTTATTTGCAACACCATATGAAATGTTTGAAAGTCTTGGCGGGTATTATGAGAAGCATGAACTTTTTGGAATGGGTTATAAACGGGAGGCAAGGTATGAGATCCTTAGGGAATTTTTTTCAGAGTGCATTGGTGATGTGAGTAAAGTGTTAAATAAGCCTGATGCAGCACGAATGAGTATAATGTCAAATGAGTCCGATACTGTTCGCGTGAGCAGTGTGCCGGCAGAGAAATTAAGGGTGTTCGACTGTCTGCTTACCTTTGATTATTATCTGCGGGAGAATGCAAAGGCGAGACCTTCGTGGAGTAAAGATTTTCCCGTAGAAAAGGAAGCGTATAACAACTTCTTTAAGCGGGGAGGTACAGAGGAAATATCTCTTATGAAGGACGGGTATGATTCCAAAGTATAGAACCTGTGACAGTAGAAGCGGTTAAGTGGATATGCAGTGAAGTGTCAGGGAATGATTCGGAAAAGACAGATGATAACCCTATGTATGTTGTCTATAACTATGATAAGCGTGATCCGTTGTCGGGAGATGCTGAATATACTATTATATCGCATTTGTAAATATAGAGTGACTGTTCAGAACCAATGTCATTAACTTAAGCCTTCCCCCTTTGGGGGAAGGTGTCAGCAAATCTGTGATTTGCTGACGGATGAGGGGATGAAAAAGCTTAAGTTACTGACATTGGTTCAGAGCTGAATAGATACAATATAGATAATATAGTGATAGATTCTTTGATGATGATGGGAGGGTTTATCGTGATAACGGAAGAGATAAGAAAAGAATTATACGCTATGCAGGATGTGGAATATCGTGATTTTCAAAGCGGACTTATACCGGATGTGTCGAAGGAGAATTTTATCGGAGTACGCACACCGGAGCTTAGAAAACTTGCAAAGAAATTTGCAAAGATGGAGGATATCGGCAAATTTCTTAATGAGCTGCCACATACCACATTCGATGAAAACCAGTTACATGCATTTATCATTTCAGATATAAAGGATTATGATAAATGTATCTGCGAGG
>CAJOLO010000037.1 GCA_905235345.1 uncultured Lachnospiraceae bacterium | reverse complement strand
GTTAACCACATAATCCCCTATATATTCCACCTGAACATCCATATCATCAATCAATTCTATAACCCCAGGACTCCTATGTTTAAAGTCCAGTTTCTCACCCTTTGTATTCTCTGCATAAGCCCACCAAAGGCCATTTTCCTTTTTCAAATCTCTTATATTCAGATTATCAATGCCTGAAGTACATTTTTCATAAAATGCCACATTCTTCTTCATCATGGCATCCATATCTACGCCTTCTTCTTCACCATTCTTTTTTACCCTGTCAAATCCAAATCCATAATACAGATTATCTTCAATCTCAACACAGAAATAAAACCTATATAGCATCGTTCCTATCTGTATGAAATCAAGTACTGTATAGAAGCCGGGATATGTTCTCTTATTGGAAAAATAATATTCATCATTGAGATCATAAGTTTCGCACTCACGTCCCGAATTATCCCTAACGTATTTAACCAGCTTATCAAGAAAATGCAGCATGACATCAGCCATCTTATTATCAAGCTCTTTTGATAACTCTATTATGGCAAATGCCGATTCAGAATCATTTATCAAATCATTCATTGCAAATATTGTACCCTTTCCAGTAATCTGCTTTATCGTTCCTTTGTACTGCCTGATAAATGATTGCTTATAGCCATTAGGCTCAGTGTATTCCATACATTTATCAAGCCATCTTAGGATATCATCGCTGAAGCTTATACAATGAAAATGCGCTTTATCCAAATTACCGACACTTTGTTCAGATGGTTCACGACCGTCCAATGTCAGATAATAAAGCCCATAGTCCTTTCTTCGGCTCTTGCAAAATCTGTCATATCGTTCCAACTGGTGACTTCCATCACCTGCTCCAAGCTTCATTTCAATAGCAACAACATACTGCGAGGATTCAAGAACAAAATCAATCCTTCCGTCATCAAATGTTCTTTCACGGTATGGTGTCCATTTTCCCATATCAACATATTGTTCCGGTACACCTATCTGTATCAGAAAAATGTTATTCTTGTATGGCGTTGACAACAGATGAAATAATATCTTTGAGTGAGTATGAGTTTCATCAAACTCTCTGCCAAGCACATATAAAATGTTATCATCCTCGACATCCATTAGTGATTGTTCGTATAATCTTTCCTTAGCTTTATAAAGAATTCTTTAGCATCCATCTATATTTTTTCCAATCCACGGCTCACTTTTTAGCTCCATAAATATTTAGATACTTTAATCTTATCATTCCATTAGTATGTGCTTGTCATATTCAACAGTAGCTCTTTTTTGTTGTGTTGCATTTTTATTTCTTTTGTCCGTTTTTTCAATCAATTCATCTGCATTATAATATTTCTTTACTATTTCCTTTTGTTTGTTTTGAGATTTGTCAAATATCTCCATTAAGCTGTCGAACATGTCGACATTGTCTAATATTTTTTTATATAAAAAAACCTGATTTTTGTCTTCGTTATTAGAATTCCATATTGCTTTCACTTCTTCCTCTGTAGAATAAGGCAAATGACTTCCTACAATCGCAGTAGAAACCCTACTATTATCATCTTCAATATGTACGCTTGTATATTCCATTCCAATTAATTGATTATTTTTTTCATATTGAGAATAACGACTTATACTATCCTCTATCCATCCCTTTGCACTTATTTCATAGCTTGAATCTTGCATCATATTTTCAATAACCTTAACGTCAATAGAAATACTACATTGCCCTGCACAACCGAAGTTATCTCCAACCTGATTCATGCTATCTTTATAACCAAGGCATCTGCCATTGATCATACCAGTTCTAACATCATCTAATCTAAATGAAACATCTGGATATTTACCACACAAATCATGATAATAGTCCAATATCGGATCTGAAGTATTATTTATTGTAATCGAAAAAACAGATTTATTTACTTTCTTATTTTCTAATACATTATATGTATTTGTTTGTTTATTTAAACTCCCTATCTCCATTTTATTTTTCCTCCCATGTTTTTATTTTTCGAAAATATTAATATTTTTCAAAATATTATCAATTCCTGTATTTCTTTGATTCGAATATTGTATAACAACAATTGCAGCTATAATTGTTAATTATCATAAAATGTCAGGGAATAATGATAACAATTGGGCAAATATAATTCAACAAAAATGCAGAAACAAATAATTATCAATTCGCGTATGGCTTTTATAATTACATATAATAATATTTCGACATTTATCTAAATTTTTTTTATATCAATATTAATTTATTAAAAAAGGCTGAAAAAAAAAGAAATTCCAGCCATTCTTCGTCATATACTATTCAATAATCTCTACAGGTTCCTGCACGCATCTCGCTAATCGCCTGTCCCATTTCCATTTCAAGAATATATCTTACCGGGATATCTTTTATGTTCCTTTTAACTTTCCCTTCAACTTTATCTTGAATATGCAGTCTTCATAGCCTTTCCTCTTAAAACACTATATTTTCAACTTTTTTTCCATATGCATATAGTCTTTTTAATAAATCTTCATTTTTCTCAATATCCGGTAAAATCATACGCTGTGCGTATCAAGCTACTTTTTTCATTCTATCACATTTGAAAGTTATAATAAAGAGACAGTGTAAATTATATTCCGTATTTGTTCGAATTTTACAACGTATATATGTCAATACATGCCTAGTATAGCGTTTTCCCTCTTCACATCTTCATCAATTTCATATATAATAAAAAAGATTGATCGTAACTATATAGCCTTGATGAATAGATACGATTTATCTTGTAAGCTGCAGCAACTATTAATATTATCGCAGGTAAGACACTATGAAGAGTATGAAAAAACAACAGACATTTATACTATACTTTATACTTATCTCATGCATCATGTCAATGTTTAGCATGGGCTTAGATGGTCATGCCCTGACAAGTGCAGGCAACAATTCTTCAAGCAGCATTACTAATCAGTCTTTTACCACCAGCGATAATATCACTGCAATTCATGTTTCTGAAGGCAATCTGTCACTTGCAATAATCAAGGGAATTAAAAACAGTTCACGCCAAAAGACTATTGGCAGAAACATTATCTTATTAATCTTTGCCCTGACAATTCTGTCGGGAGTATTCCGTTTGACGCAGGAAATATACATTTTCTTTAGTCGTCTCTACGTATGGCACAGATATTATCTGATTGCCTATATACATGCCAAGGATGGCAGGAAAGGCCTTTCATCATACTGATGAAAGAAGTATCATTCGCAAACTAAATGGCAGTTTACATAAGTATATTTTTACTGTCAATCTAGCGATCAATTCAAATATAACACAACTGAATACTATATCCGCAGGCTAATGACATCCTCTTTCATCAGCTTATTTAATGTTGCATGAATTAAGCAGCCGTCTGATCATCAGGTTCATCCTTTCACCGATAACTTGTCATCTTTCGGCTTACGTATATAAGAAAAGGAGTTAATAGCTATGAGTACTATATTATTATGGATCATTATAATTCTCGGTGGAGGAATGAGTCTGATACTCTGCCTATATATGATAATCTCCCTGATTGTCATGATCATTTACAAGATATACAGAAAGATTCGTTATCATGCTTCTCTCTATGATTAAATGAATTCATTGCATTATAGGTGTCTGCATAACATTTATAATCATGAACACAATATAATAAAGAGATTGCAGCCAACGATAAATTATTAATAAGGCTTACGAACGCCTTATAGGAAATGGAGGAAATGATCATGGATATTATGGTGATTATATTAGGTATTATTGCCGTCGCAGCCGGTATTGCCGGATTCATCATGGAGCATGGCGGAAATGACGACAATAAAGATAAATAGTAACTGTTCAGGTAGCATTTCGCATTTACTGCGAGATGCGTATGAAAATGTAAATTTTACGATACGACAGGCATACCGGAATGTGCGTGAGCACCATGCCTGTCGCGTATCTATGAAGCATAGCTGAATAGATACAAAGTTACAAATAAATAAATTATAGAAGAATGTGAGAAAACAATGATAAATTTTTTAATTTTAATAATAGGTTTTGTAATACTTATAAAGGGGGCAGACCTCTTCGTTGACGGAAGTTCCGGTCTTGCAAAGAATTTCAAAGTACCGGGAGTTATTATCGGACTTACGATAGTAGCTCTTGGCACAAGTGCACCGGAGCTTGCCGTCAGCACCTCTGCGGCACTCTCGGGTTCAAACGAGATTGCTTTATCCAACGTTGTAGGTTCTAACATATTCAATCTGTTAAGTGTTCTGGGAATATGTGCAATCATACACCCTATTCCCGTGGATAGCGGAATACTCAAAAGGGATTTTCCATTATCTATCATTGCAACTATTGTTGTAATGTTACTTACAGGCGGTATTGCATTGCTATCGGGAAATAGCGCCGGAGATATTTTTGCCATTTCCATGAGTGACAATGTGGGAATGGTAAGCAGGATAACAGGTGCATTGCTCATTGCAGCATTTATTATCTATATAATCATACTGATTGCAGACGCAAGAACGCATCCGGAAAATGAAACCCAGAATGAACTTACACCCATCTGGAAATGTGCGCTGTTTATCATAACCGGTCTCTTACTGATAGTAGCAGGCGGACAGGCTGTTGTATACAGCGCCAAGGCGATTGCAAGAGCATTCGGAATGACAGAGACTCTTATCGGTCTTACGATCGTGGCAGTTGGAACCTCTCTTCCCGAGCTTGTGACTTCCATCGTAGCTGCCAAAAAAGGTGAGACCGGACTCGCCGTCGGTAATGCGGTAGGATCTAATATCTTCAATCTTCTGCTTATCTTAGGCGTATCATCAGTCATTCATCCGGTAGCGGTCAATCTTGCATCGGTATATGATATGTGTATTCTGATCGCAATAAGTATTGTAACCTATATCTTTTCCATAACAAAGAAGAATATCAATCGTATTGAAGGTACTGTTATGGTACTGCTATATGTGGCAGATGTTGTGTTTGCGATCATAAGATAATCTGTGCACTGAATCAATTGCCACTTCAAGACTCGCTCGCGATTCCTGGCGCGGGATTTGCGTCAGCTATGCTGACATATTTCATATGCAAATTCCTGCGCATCCTAGCGGAGCGTAAATATCATTCTTCTCTTAATCTATCCACCACACTTACCTTCCGCATTTTCTCATAAGCAACACAAGGAATGACAGCTATAATCACCGCTATTATCGAAAGTGCTACAAGCACCGGAAAAAGCGTGAATTTCCAATTGAAGAATTCAAGATTGACTATCGCATTCTTAATCAGATAAATACTCATGATAGATGAAAGCACAATAGAAACAACTGCAGTCCATAGGAAGAAAAAAAGTCCCTCTGAAATCAGCTTTCTCTTCTGCTGTTTTCCGGTCATACCAACTGCTTCAAGCATTGCCATTTCATGTGCACGAGCCTGGATAGTGCTTATCATGGTGTTTGCAAAGTTGATCACACCGATCAAACCAAGCAACACTGACAACAGAATACCACATACCTTCATCATTTGCCGGAATGAATTATCTTCCTCCATATAAGTCTTTTCGGAAACATATTCCAGATTCCGGTTGACAGAATGTGTATAATTGTTTATCCACACTTCAAAATCTTCTTTTTTTCCATCTTTTACGTTAAATACTGTTCTCGCAGGCTGCCTATCCCCGTTTAATGCTAAAAATTCATTCTCAGGCAAATAGAAATCACACTCAAATTCACCAAAAGCCTGACAACCCAGATCATATGGAATGTTAACTACGCCTAACACTTCATATTCCTTATAGGGAGCATCTTTCATGCTGGGAAATTCATACACATCACCATTTTTCGTAGTATACTTCTCATATTTGATATACTTCTCATCCATGCTTTGCACATACACCTTATCGCCCGGTTCGAAATACGTGACAATAGGTTCATCATCATATGTCCATGGAAAATTATTTACAAGTACATATTGACCGGAATTAAATTTCTCCCAATCTATCGTGTTACTTCCATCCTCAGTTTCCAAGACAATCAGCTTATCCGCTATCATTTTATTGATTCCATAAGTAAGTCCGTCAAGAGATTTACGACGATTTAAATCCTCCATATACATTTTCGAATTATATTCATCGGAACCTGACAGATTGTCAAGAAACTGCGTATCGGAATCATAATCTGATTCAATCGTGCTCTTCACACTATCATTTTCCAATACTCTTTCCTGAAGCTTTTTCCAGTCACTATCCTTAAAAATATGTTGATCACCGCAGATATATACGTTTCCTATTTCCTCAACATCATCTTTTAAGGACAGTTCTTGTAAAAATTCCTTTGTGACTCCGTCAAAAACCTTGTTAGATACTCCCGGATTATCCAATGTAGTATCCTGAACAAAATAATCGGCCAAAAGATCTTCTCCTCCGGTAAAGCTATTCGCAATGCTAAATACATTGTTAAGCACGACCAGAGCAAGTGACAACGACATTACTACCACAATTTTTTTCCCGCGTTTTGACCCCACCTCACTATCCGTCAATCGAACCGCTTCTATAGGTGACACCTGCCCTGCCATCTTGCATGGTTTACTTGCACTGACCAGAACAGTAACATATGAAAACAAAGCTGAACCGAGTAATATCCATATATTCATATATACCTGTCCTTTGTCAAAGGATACTGTATTTATCTCATCAGATAGTTTGGGAAGCAACAATGCACCTGCAATAATACCCGGTGCCATACCGAGCGGGATTCCAATTATTGAAATAAGTGCAGCTCTTTTTCGCACGATTTTTTTTAATTGTTTACCGGTTGTACCTATTGTCTTAAGTAATCCGTATTCTCTGATATCTGAAAGTACATTTATATAAAATATATTGTAAATGATCAAATAGCCCGACAGAAAAACAGTAAACAGTAATAACACAATAATCCTGACCGTTGAAAAATCAATGCCGTTAGATAAGATAAAGAAATAGCCCATATTATACCATACAGGAACGTCATCACCTATATCGTTCCTTTTTGAAAGCGATTTCACTTTTCCAAATATATTAAATGAATTGGAGAATTTAAAGCGGGCAAACATCCGTCCCGGAACAACATAATCGTCCGGCAGCGGTGCATACTTTTCCTGAAAAGCTTTTGAAACAAGCACAGACTGATAATCACTGATTATATCACCTCTGAAATACCCGGACAGTATAAAATCCCCGGTAATCTCTTCGCCACCTATATTGATAGTCAAGGGTACGTGACTTCCAATCTTTGCCGGTACTCCCAGCTTCTCCAATACCAGATCACTGGTAACAATCTCATTTTCTGCTTTTGGCA
The DNA here is from genome assembly GCA_905235345.1 of uncultured Lachnospiraceae bacterium. GTDB lineage: Bacteria > Bacillota > Clostridia > Lachnospirales > Lachnospiraceae > CAG-590. Next base: position 4,737 of record CAJOLO010000037.1, on the reverse strand, counting down.
TCATTCCCGTTTCAGGATAACAGTAATTCATACGTGCACTTTCAGGTTCGGAATAAAAGACCTGATTTTGAAGTCTGCCAAGTTCAACATTTCTCACTTCTCCCACCAGGATATCATAGGATATCATCTTGATTGCCGGATCATTCTTTATCTTTTCGTACTCCGCAGGACTTAAAAAATAACCCGCATGGGCATCAGAACCGTATTGCCGCAGATATGAAAGCTGTACTTCATAAAACAGACTGCCTAATATGGTAAAAATGGATGTAAACATGAGCGATGTTAATGCCACGGCAACGATCAGTAAAATGTATTTTTTTACATTTGTTTTCATACTGCTGACAGAAAGCTTACGAATTGCTTTTTTATTGTTAATTTTTTTCATCTTTTTATTTCCTTTCTTCTTAGTTCCACTGCAATCACACTATCTTCCCGTCTTCAATACGCACGATACGGTCTGCCATCTGTGCAATCTCCTCGTTGTGAGTTATCATAACAATGGTCTGAACAAACCTCTGGCCTGAGGTTTTTAACAACCCGAGTACATCCTGACTGGTCTTCGAATCAAGATTGCCGGTGGGCTCATCTGCTAAAATTATTGCCGGCTTTGCCGCTAATGCCCTTGCAATTGCCACTCTCTGCTGTTGTCCTCCGGAAAGCTTTGACGGAAGACTGTTAAGCTTCTTTGAAAGTCCTAATATGGTGATAACATTATCTATATATTCCTTGTCTATATCTGCACCGTCAAGCTGAAGCGGAAGAATAATATTATCATATACATTTAATGACGGCACCAGATTATAACTCTGGAACACGAATCCAATCTTTCTCCTGCGGAAAATGCAAAGTGCATCACCTGAAAGCTCTGAAATATCTTTATCATCTATTATAACAGTTCCTGATGTCGGAGTATCAAGTCCTCCCAGCATGTGCAACAAGGTTGATTTCCCGCTTCCGCTTGTTCCGACTATACTTACAAACTCCCCCCTTTCAACTTCAAGATCAACACCGTCAAGAGCCTTTACCTCAGTTTCTCCTTCACCGTAATATTTCTTTAAATCCTTTGCCTGTAGTATCATAAACATCCTCCTGTTTTTCTGTATTCTTTTCAAATATTAAAAGAGCAGTATTTCTACTGCTCTTAATGATAACATACAATCCTTTCGAGAATATTTCTTAATTATAACGTTTTTGAAAGAATTCAGGTCCTATTATTAGGTCGTATATTCTGCCACTACCTGATTCTTTCCGTGGTTCTTACCATAATATAGTCTCTGATCCGCCTTATCAATCATGTTGTGTACATTATCTCCCGAATGATACTGCACTACTCCCATTGTAAGTGTGACCGATATGTCACCATCATCACTGTTTACAACAGCAGTCTGTACATCATTACGGATTCTCTCTGCCACCCGGATTGTTGTCTCTTTATCCGCCTTGACAAGTACCAGAATCTCCTCACCACCCCAGCGACACACCTGATCCTCTTTACGTACATTTCCCGAAATAATCGCAGCCACTCTGATCAAAACTTCATCTCCTGCGCTATGACCGTAGGTATCATTTACTCTTTTGAAATCATCTATATCTGCCATAATAAGGCAAAATGGTTTATTTGTCGTGTCTGCCCGATCATGTGCCTGACTCATATAACTATTCATACTTCTCCTGTTAAGAAGATGGGTAAGCGGATCATAATTAGCAAGATTTTCAAGAGAATGATTCTCCTTCTCAAGACTACGCTGCATAAAACGTATCTCCAATGCAAACAGAACCGAAATCACCCACAGAAATACAAATGTCAATGCCGTGTTGAAATAATACATAAAATCAATTATATTTTGTGGATAATCCTCACCCAACACCGGCGTACTTGTTTCGGTAATCGTGTTCACTACAAAATACACAATACACACTATCATTGATGCTATAGCAGAAACAGCTACATTTTGATTAAGATCTTTTATGGTATAACATACATAGAAGGTAATCGGTACAAGTCCCATTGTATAGATCATAAAACCCCAATCCCATCCAAGCAGAATTGATGCCAGCACCGAATGGAACAAAATCTCCATAAATGCCGAGACAAACACAAAATTGTATTTTTTCACTTTTCCTGTAACCAACACCATTGATATATAATAAATGACAGCAAATACATTATATCCAAACAACACCCATATATGTACGCTAAAAAATATCACCGTAAAAAACAGATGAATCATAGCGATCAAAAATTCGATCACCTGATATTTCTTTCGTTCGTTTATTGCACGATCACCTGAAAACACCTGCTTTACAGCATGTAAAAAACCTTTCATCTGCATCTCCTCTATTGTATTGATGGCAGATATCTGATTATTTTATCTGTCATTAAAAAATATTTATATCTTCACATTATACTCTTTTAATAACATAAAATCAAATATATTTGGTATTGTTTTTACTATGATAAATAATGCAGTTTTTATCATTAGTACCGGCACTTTATCCTCTCCATAGATACATTATCAATTCCGACCCTTTTCCCGTTTCAGATTTAACTTTTATATATCCGTTTTCCTTGCGAAGTATCTCTCTTGCCAGATACAAACCAAGGCCAACACCCTCCTTGTCAGCAACCTCATATCCTCGATAGAAACGGTCAAATATCCTGGCACTTTCTTCCTCGGAAATCCCAATTCCTTCATCTTTAACAGAAATTGCCGCATACATCTCATAAGGTATGATTGAAACCGTAATCGTACTTTCAGAAGGGGAATATTTAATTGCATTGTCTATTATATTTGATAAAGCCTCTCGTGTCCATTTTGTATCAAAACATGCTTCACCTATTGCATTGTGTTCGGACGGCATTTTCTTATCACCGGTCATATATGCATCACTATTATTGCATATATATGATTCTGCATTTATATTATCAAAGTACAGAGCTATATTCTTCATTTCCGCCTGTGTTCTCATAGAATCCACAACACCTTCTACAAACGACACCACATCTGTCTTCTCCGGCTTCACTTCTATAATATTACTCTCAAGCCTTGACATCTTAGTAAGAGACTGAAATAAAAAATCAAGTTTATCCGTCTGACTTTTTATCTCAGCTATAAGCCTCTTGTCCTCTTCGGTAATATCCGGCCTGTCATTCAGCCGTTCACCTAAAAGTTCGGAATATAACTTGAGATTCGCCATCGGTGTTTTCGTCTGATGAGAAATGTCTGATATTAAGCTCTTCAGATTCTTCTTTGTATCATCCAGCTGATTCTTAGCAATCTGCGAGGTTGCAAGATATTTCTTCCATTTTGACTCCAGTCTTGACAGCCTGCTTTCGTCATAATCATTTTCCTTAAACTCACCATCTATTGCACTGTCAAGCATCTTTTCAATTCGTTCTATCGTCTTATTTTCAAACATAGGCAGCCTTTCATAATCTTCTCTTTACATTCAATTCTTTCCGGTTATACATCCTTCTTCCATGCGTACCCCTGCCCATACACCGTACGTATCGGTGATTCAGCTCCTTTAACTGCTAGTTTTCCCCGCAGTCTGTTCACTGTAACGGATAATGCATTTTCATCCACATACTCTGCCCCATCAGTCCATATAGAATCTATAAGACGATCCCTTGTTAGCGTAATTCCACGATTATCTGTCAACAGTCTGAGAAGTTTCTGCTCGGTCTTGCTAAGCTCCACAGGTATACCCTTAATTTTAAACTCCATCCTTTCAAAATCAAACACATAGTTGTCATCACAATAAATGCAGCCTTTTCCCTGATCAGCTTTTTTCAGGACCTTATCTATCCTTGCTCTTAAAACCATAAGGCTGAACGGCTTGGTAATATAATCGTCCGCACCAAGCGTAAGCCCCATTACCTCATCTGTTTCAAGATCATTTGCCGTCAGTATGATAACCGGTACTTCCGATGTTTCCCTGATTTTTTTCAAGAAATCAAATCCATTTCCATCCGGAAGATTTACATCGAGAATTATGAGATCTGTTGACTCTTCTTTATAATCACCCAGTTTAAATATCTGCCTAAATGCGTAATCATCATTTTTCAGAGCAAGGACTATTCCGTTGTTAAGTGCAATATCATCCTCTATTATCGTAATGTGTTTCATGTATGCCTCCGTATTGACCTGTAAAACATTGTATTCGTGTGAGATACGATCTCAAGTTAACTACCCATCGTCTATTGCAGTCGGACTTCCGGCTTCACCTTCTGTGTCTTAAGATACTCCTTCTGCTTCTCAGTGACCCGCCTGCTCTCTATCGACTTCTGAATCGCCTTGTTATGCGTCCATGGTTCCAGCCTTTTTTCCTCAATGTAAGGAACTGTTGCCTCGTACTGTTTTGCCAAAGCCGTTGCGAAATACCATGCGATCATCATATTGACATAATACTCCTTAGACCTTACCTCCGCAACCATATCAAGATATGAAACATCAAAATCCTCATCCAGAAAATGGATCATCAGCATCTTAATCGCAAATCTCACCGTATATGTCTTATCAGACACGATCCACTCCCTGATACGCTCAAGAAGTAATTCCCTGTTCTTCTTAAATATCTTCGGTGACATCTGGTCACAGGTTGCCCAGTTATCAACATAAGGCAGAAACCTCTCCACCTCGCAGATACATTTATCATAATCCTTTATATCTGAAATGATAAATGCATGTAACTGGTTTTCATCGAATGTGGTATGTGGCAGCTCATTAAGAAATT
>CAJOLO010000036.1 GCA_905235345.1 uncultured Lachnospiraceae bacterium | reverse complement strand
TTTAGAAATATTTGCTTTTATATTATTTACACGGGAAACACTTAATATTTCCGAATCATCTGCATTATTTGTATTACTGTTTGCATCAACACTTGTATCTTTAGCCGTATTTTCATCGGATATTATTGGCTTATCATTTATTAAGACATTAACAGTCTTATTAACACTCTCATTATAATTAGTTGTTGCCGATACCATAACACTAATAACTGAAGTTCCTGCTTTTAATGGAGTAACTAATCCTTCAGCATTAACAGAAATTACATCTGTACCCTGAGTTACAGTATACTTTATCATTCCGTCACTATTAGTGCTAATGTCTGTAAGTGCAAACGCCGGATCTCCTACCGTTTTTGTATAAGTTATCGTTCCAATAGAAAGATCAGGATTTGCTTTCTTAATACTCCATGGTATTGAAATGACATCATTCTTTCCATTTTCCCATACACAATTATTAGTATCAATCCTGTATTTTGCTTCATAAATACCCGCATTCACATTTTTGTTATTTTCAGCGATCAAATATTGGGTATCTTTGGAACTAAGTAATACCTCTTTTGCTGTTCCATCATATACAAATTCACTTTGTTGAACGACCGGAACCGGTATCGCACGTTTTTTTATGATAAATTGAGTAGTCTGCGTACCAACACTGGCATCCTCAACCGGATTGATCGTTACAGTTGCCGTTCCTGCAGATATATTATTACTGTATGTTGCAGTATACTCTTTCTTCTCTTCCAGTTTTTTGCCTTTATAAGTAACTGTTAATTTCGGTATAATTGCCTCTCCGGTGTATACGGTATCACTTATCGGCTCAATCACTGATTCTGACAGATCCGGTATTTCCGTATAATCAATCAAAAGATTGGCTGATCTAGTATAATTAGCAGCATACTTTATAATATATGTTCCTGCATCTAATCGTACAGGAGTCGTTTCCAAACTTCTATAGCTTGGATCATAACGAGTATAATAACTATAATAACCACATTCAGACACTAATATTTCATTTTCATCTTTGTCCGTTTCATATATAGCAAATCTACCATATACATCCTCTTCCCCATCAACCGGGGTTGCATTTAGGGATATTATTCCAGCCTTTGGTATCACAAACAAATATCTTCCTTCCTGAGTGCTCACCAACGTTTTATTATTAACAGTCATAGGTATTCCGGATTGTCCTTCCACATCCTTCGGGATATCAGTTATTGTTGAAGGTTCTTCAGTCTCTTCCTGAATAATCTTTAACATATAATCATTTTGATCCTCTACTACGCCATTATTGTTTTTCACATATACAATATATGTACCCTCCGGAGCTACCACTTCATTCCCTTTACTTATCTTATTCGATATCGTGTTAAACCTGCCATACATAATCAGATTATCCGCTTCATCTTTTCGATATAATGTAACTCCATACAGTCCTGATGTTACATTATCTGTATCCTGTCTTAGCTGAACGGTTATCCTGGATGTCTTTTCTATTGTAAAGACATAATAATCCCTATCATTAATCGTATGAATATTCGCCTTGTATTCCTGATTAGTGACAATATTATTAGCTGTACTTATAGTATCATTATACTCAATCTCACTTTCATCACCCGTCTCAGCAACATACGTGGTTCCAATTGAATAATCGGCAGATGTATAGCCATTGCCTCTCGACACCTTGATATAATATCTCCCTTTGGGCAACCGATATTTTGTAAACTTGGAATTCTTATTCGTAGTATTGGTCCACGAATCAATCAGATTAACATTATTATCAGTATCTTCAACATACAATTCTGCTTTCCATCGATTGCTGACTGCATCTATATTTTTTAAATTTATGAAGATACTGCCTTCCTGTTCCAGTTCAAACTTATAGGTATCTACATCGCTGCTGCTTTGTAAATTAGCTTTATATTCTTTATTAAGTTCAATAGTGTTTGCCGTGCTCCAGGTATTGTTTTTTTCTGTTTCAAATTCATCCGGATTTTCTTCCGTATAGTTAATCAAAAGATTGGCTGGTCTAGTAGACCTAGCAGTACACGTTATAAAGTATGTTCCTGCATCTAATCGTACAGGAGTCGTTTCCAAACTACTATAGCTTCTATCATAACCAGTATAATAATCATAATAACCACATTCAGACACTAATATTGCATTTTCATCTTCGTCCGTTTCATATATTGCAAATCTACCATATACATACTTTTCCCCATCAACAGGAGTTGCATTTAGCATAACTTTCCCCTGTTTTTCAATTGTAAACTGGTATGTTCCGATATCTGTCGATACCTGTATCGGTGTATTAATCTCCAATTCTTGTGCCGCTCTGGATACAGTTCCACATAACATTACAAGTGTAAACATTATACACATACTTAAAACCATTTTCATCTTCTTCATAGCAATTCCCTCCTTGGTCATAATTTTCATCATTTTCATTGCAATTCCCTCCTTGGTTATCAGTTTTTTCCTCCTTCCTATAATATCAAACCCTAAATCATTTATTTTTAAGGGTTTAATTTACTTTGTTACCTCTGTCAAACGAGCTAGTTGAGTCGAATAGTCATTTTATCTTTACTTAATAGTCTTATCCTCCTTATTTTTATTATTTTTCGAAACTGAGTATATATATTTTATCACATTATACCCGCAAAGTAAACCTGTGGCATACCTTTAATCGTTGTCAATAGACCTTTTATATAGTTATTGATAACCTTTAATTAGTTTATACTATTATTAGTATGCTTAAAGGAGTTATTATCAATGGACGATAATCAGGTTAATGAAATGGGTTTCCGTATAGCGGAATTAAGGCGCTCTCATCAGATGACGCAGGAACAGTTAGCGGAGCTGCTCAATGTGTCTACTAAACATATAAGCCACGTTGAACGAGGCACCGCAAAGTTATCATTAAATGCATTAGTTACAGTCAGCAAGATATTTAACTGTAGTCTTGACTATATTATTATGGGTAACAAAAATGATCCCATACTTTCCAGATTACCAAAGACCATACTGGATATTATTCTTTCAGATAACGATGAAGATATATCTCGTCTTATGAGATATCTAGAGATATATTCTGAACTATATAATTCATGATATCATTATTCTTGAAAAACCTTTATAGATTGATAACATCAATCATACTTGCATATCATATCTTTTTCATTTTTTAACACAGGATTATTTCGAATAAACAGCTAACTATTATTTTCCTCTGTATTACAGGTAATTCTTGCATTAAGAAGAATATCTGCCCTTTCCTCGAAACTCTTATCCGTATCCTCAATAATACGAAAGAACAACTCTTCCACAAGATCATTTTCTTGATGATAATATACATTGGAATTATTTTTAATCACATTATATATCTTATCAAGATTAGCAAAATTACTCTGAGAATGTGTATAGTCCGTCAGATATTGAAGCGTTTTATCCAGCTTTTCAATATCCTCAGCAACCATAATCAAATCAATATAATCTTTCTTCGTCATCCCATTCGCTCCTTTCACATCATACGTAATCAAATCGCATTTCTTATTTTTACTAATCATATACTATACTACTCATATCATGATAAAAAATGGGATGTGGAATTAACCACATCCCTGACTACTCATTGATATTTTTCCTGTATTATACCCCACTATTCCCACTATTCCCACTTAAATTCAATATATATATACAATTTTCATTACTTCTAATAAACTGAAACAGTTATTAAATATTCTTAACGATTATCTATTTAAATTATCTCTCTAACAAGGTCATTTGATTAAAAACAAGGTCAATTTATTTTATTAGTTTTCATCGAACGTAAAAAAGGCTTCCCGAGAAAACTCGGAAAGCCTTTCATTTATTAGCTTTATATCAATTACTCGATGATAGTAGCAACACGACCAGAACCTACTGTTCTACCACCCTCACGGATAGCAAATGTAAGACCCTGCTCCATAGCTACCGGGTGAATTAACTCGATAGTCATCTCTACGTTATCACCAGGCATACACATCTCTGTACCTGAAGGTAACTCGCAGATACCTGTTACGTCAGTTGTTCTGAAGTAGAACTGAGGACGATAGTTATTGAAGAAAGGTGTATGACGACCACCCTCGTCCTTTGTTAAAACGTAAACCTGAGCTGTGAACTTCTTATGACATGTAACTGTACCAGGCTTAGCAACAACCTGTCCACGTACGATGTCTGTTCTCTGGATACCACGAAGAAGTGCACCGATGTTATCACCAGCCTGAGCCTCATCCAATAACTTACGGAACATCTCGATACCAGTTACAACAGTCTTCTGTGTCTCTTCCTTAACACCGATGATTTCTACTTCATCATTAAGGTGAAGAACACCACGCTCTACTCTACCAGTAGCAACAGTACCACGACCTGTGATTGTGAATACATCCTCTACAGGCATAAGGAATGGCTGATCTGTTGCACGCTGAGGATCAGGAATATACTCATCAACTGTGCTCATTAACTCTAAGATCTTGTCTCCCCACTCTCCTGAAGGATCCTCAAGAGCCTTAAGAGCAGAACCCTTGATGATAGGACAATCAGTGAAGCCATACTCCTCTAACTGCTCTGTTACTTCCATCTCAACAAGCTCGATAAGCTCTTCATCATCAACCATATCACACTTGTTAAGGAATACTACGATATAAGGAACACCAACCTGACGTGAAAGTAAGATGTGCTCCTTTGTCTGAGCCATAACACCATCAGTAGCAGCAACAACAAGGATAGCACCATCCATCTGAGCAGCACCGGTGATCATGTTCTTAACGTAGTCAGCATGTCCCGGACAGTCAACGTGTGCATAGTGACGATTCTCTGTCTCATACTCAACGTGAGCAGTAGAGATTGTGATTCCTCTTTCTCTCTCTTCCGGAGCCTTATCGATATTCTCGAATGCTACAGCCTCACCTGTACCTAATCTCTCATGAAGAGTCTTAGTGATAGCTGCAGTTAAAGTTGTTTTACCATGGTCAACGTGTCCAATAGTACCGATGTTACAATGCGGTTTTGTTCTTTCAAACTTAGCTTTTGACATTTTATAAATCCTCCTTAAAATACGCCTCACTGGGCTTCCTATGATAGTTAACGAAATAAGTCGCTATAACTTATTGTGTGTTACTATCATGCTTACGACATACACTTGATGAAATGAGTGTAATACCCATAATTAAATCTTAGTGCATACCGCAATAATCCGCTAACACTGATTATATTAAAATTATCCAATATTTTCAAGTGTTTTCTTACAAAGTTTTATAAACCTGTGGTTTAAATGTTATATTTTGTCTTAAGCTCCTGTAATATGCCCAGCATAACAGAAGCTTTGACGACAAAATATTATTATCTGATCAATTTAATGATCATGTATCTCTATTGTTTCATTGATAATCTAATCTATATATGACTAGTTACCCTTCTTTGAATTAACAACTTTCTCCTGAACACTCTTCGGAACCGGCTCATACTTCTCGAAGAACATTGAGTAATTACCACGTCCCTGAGTAGATGAACGAAGGTCTGTTGCATAACCGAACATTTCAGCAAGTGGTACATAAGCTTTAACGATCTTACCGTTACCAACATCATCCATTCCCTCGATACGTCCACGTCTTGAGTTAATATCTCCGATTACATCACCAAGGTACTCCTCAGGCATTGTAACCTCGACCTTCATAATTGGCTCAAGAAGTACAGGTGATGACTTAGCCATAGCATCCTTAAATGCCATAGAACCTGCAATATGGAATGCCATTTCTGAAGAATCGACTTCATGATATGATCCATCATATACTGTAGCATGGATACCAACAACCGGGAAGCCTGCAAGGATACCTGCATGAGTTGCCTCCTCGATACCCTCTCCGACTGCAGGGATGTATTCCTTCGGAATAGCACCACCGACAACCTCGGAATCGAACTTGAATGTCTCTTCTGCATTAGCATCCATAGGCTCGAAACGAACCTTACAGTGACCATACTGTCCACGACCACCTGACTGCTTAGCATATTTACTCTCAACGTCAACTGCCTTGGTAAATGTCTCCTTATATGCAACCTGAGGCTCACCAACGTTTGCCTCTACCTTAAACTCACGAAGAAGTCTGTCTACGATGATCTCCAGATGAAGCTCACCCATTCCGGCGATGATAGTCTGGCCTGTCTCCTGGTTAGTATGAGCACGGAATGTAGGATCCTCTTCAGCAAGCTTTGCAAGTGACTCGCCAAGCTTACCCTGATCTCCCTTAGTCTTAGGCTCGATAGCAAGCTCGATAACCGGCTCAGGGAATTCCATAGACTCAAGAATAACAGGATGCTGCTCATCACAGATTGTATCACCTGTTGTAGTAGTCTTGAAACCAACTGCAGCAGCGATATCTCCTGAGTACACCTTTTCTATCTCTGTACGGCTGTTAGCGTGCATCTGAACGATACGTCCCACACGCTCCTTCTTACCCTTTGTTGCATTTAATACATAAGAACCTGAATTAACAGAACCTGAATATACTCTGAAGTAAGCAAGCTTACCTACGAACGGATCTGTAACGATCTTAAATGCAAGAGCTGAGAACGGCTCATCATCAGATGACTTTCTTGTCACCTCATTACCATCCTCGTCAACACCTGTGATATCAGGGATATCTGTAGGTGCCGGCATGAACTCGATAACTGCATCAAGAAGCTTCTGGATACCTTTGTTCTGATGTGCAGAACCACAACATACAGGTACTCCTTCATTAGTAATTGTTGCCTTACGAAGTGCAGCCTTAAGTTCATCAATTGAAGGCTCCTCACCCTCAAGATATTTCTCCATCAGATTATCATCGAATTCGACAATCTTCTCAACAAGTTCTGTATGAGCTATCTCTGCCTCTTCCTTCATATCCTCAGGAATATCCTCAATTGAAATGTCCTCACCCTTTGAGTCGTTATAAATGTATGCCTTCATCTCGAACAGATCAATGATTCCTTTGAAGTAGTCTTCCTTACCGATAGGTAACTGGATAACTACCGCATTCTTACCTAACTTAGTACCGATCTCATCAACGGTATTAGCAAAGTTAGCACCAAGGATGTCCATCTTATTAACGAAAGCCATACGAGGTACCTTGTAAGTGTCAGCCTGACGCCATACGTTCTCTGACTGCGGCTCAACACCACCCTTTGCATCAAACACACCAACCGCACCGTCAAGTACACGAAGTGAACGCTCTACCTCAACGGTAAAGTCTACGTGTCCCGGAGTATCGATAATATTGATACGATGCTCCAAAGCACCAGCCTTTGGCTTGGTCTGCTCCTGAAGGGTCCAGTGACAGGTTGTTGCAGCGGAAGTAATCGTGATACCTCTTTCCTGCTCCTGTTCCATCCAGTCCATGGTAGCAGTACCTTCGTAGGTCTCACCGATTTTATAGTTAACACCAGTGTAATACAGGATACGCTCTGTCAATGTAGTCTTACCTGCATCGATATGAGCCATAATACCGATATTTCTGGTTCTCTCTAACGGGTATTCTCTTCCTGCCAAGATTATTTCCTCCTTAATCTCATATTAAACAATGTATGATTCCGCCGGACCGTATTACCTGTTATATAATAAATGCAACATCATAACATATAACTGTTATTATGTCTGACATTCGCAGAATTCATACATATACGAAAGCAAAATTGCACTTTATATAGTCGATATCTGCAACCAATATACTTTTCTCCGAAAAATTATTGGACAGACCCGACATAGTATGTCGTTCTTTCGAACTTGCACATAAAAGTTCGTGTTTAGAAACGATAGTGTGCAAAAGCCTTGTTTGCCTCTGCCATCTTGTGCATATCTTCTTTCTTCTTAACTGATGCACCTGTGTTGTTGGCTGCATCAAGTAACTCTTTGGCCAATCTCTCTTCCATAGTCTTCTCAGATCTTGCACGAGAGTATGTTGTCAACCAACGAAGAGCCAAAGCCTGACGTCTATCAGGTCTTACTTCGATAGGTACCTGATATGTTGCACCACCGATACGTCTTGCCTTAACCTCGAGAGTAGGCATAATATTGTTAAGCGCTGCTTCGAATACTTCCAAAGCCGGCTTGCCTGTCTCTTCTGCAACACGATCAAATGCACCGTAGACGATCTTCTGGGCTACACCCTTCTTACCATCTAACATAATGTTATTGATAAGCTTTGTAACCACTTTGCTATTATAAATTGGATCCGCTAATACGTCTCTCTTTTGAATATGTCCTTTACGTGGCACGTTACTTCCCTCCTGTTATTATTATAGACTAAGCTGATATCCGATCAGCTTAAAGGTACTCACGTTCCGCTTGGGAATTCATGATCATTACATATATGAATATATCTGTAGTCAGAGTATTTCATAAAATGAATCATCATTATATATTCGCTTGGGGAACCTGTTCGTGCGGGTGTTGCTTATATTTTTATCAAAAATGAAAAACATAGCCTTTACCAGCACTATTAATTTGTTTGACTTAACTGTACATAATCCTAATCCGATATTACTTAGATTCTTTAGGTTTCTTAGCACCGTACTTAGAACGGGCCTGACGTCTGTTAGTTACACCTGCTGTATCCAATGTACCACGGATTATGTGATATCTTGTACCAGGTAAGTCCTTTACTCTACCACCACGGATCATAACAACGCTATGCTCCTGAAGGTTGTGACCTTCACCGGGGATGTAGCTGGTTACCTCGATACCATTAGACAAACGAACTCTGGCAATCTTACGAAGAGCTGAGTTAGGTTTCTTAGGTGTAGCTGTCTTAACTGCTGTACAAACACCACGCTTCTGAGGAGAAGATGTAGCGGTCGGCTTCTTGTGAAGTGAGTTATAACCTCTCTGAAGAGCCGGTGCAGTAGACTTCTTTTCTACAGTCTGTCTTCCTTTACGAACTAACTGGTTAAATGTTGGCATGTTTTTCACCTCCTGTATGTCATATTTGTCATGCTGCTTTAACCTACAGCATACATATTACTGTTTCGCTCTCTGAGAATTTTCACAATCCCAATATATGAGCGTAACACAAAAAGCATACGAATTTCGCGCATGCTTAATTATTATAGCTAAGTGAAAACTTAGTGTCAAGGACTTTTTGATTTTTTTACAACCTTATATTTACCTTATCAATACCCGATGTTATTCACAACCCCCACTGAGACATAACCATCCACTATTGCTCTGAAATCCGTACCTTCTTCAGCATCCTCATTGTACTGTCCATCAACCATCAGGCGAACCCCGCCACCGTCAAGGTCTTCCAGCTTTTTATAACGGTCTCTGAAGAACATCCCCTCCGAAACCGGTCTGTCCCAAAGAACCCCCTTGCACTTCTCCAGCGGACATTGCGGAAAATTAACATTATATATCTGTCCCGCCACATGCTCCTTTTCAAGTAACACAGAAAGTACTTCTTTAAGATACGCATCTGTGACCTCATGACAGGGATTCGCACCCTCAGAAAGTGCAATCGAGAGATAACCCTGAAATGTTCCCTCAAATGCAGCTCCCGCCGTTGCGGAATACTGTATATCCGAACATGCATTGTATCCGTAATTTATACCGGACAGCACTACATCCGGTTTTTCCGGCATAAGGTTAAGACCTCCCACCCTCACGCAGTCAGCCGGTGTCCCACTGCAGGAAAATGCATGAACGCCATCAACCGCAAAATCATAGGGATGCACATCAATATAACTGTGCAAAGTTATGCTGTGCGAAGCTGCACTTCTCTGACTTTCCGGCGCAACCACCCACACCTCTCCAAATTCCATTGCAGCCCCGGCAAGTCTTATCAAGCCGTCCGCCTCAATTCCATCATCATTTGTAATCAATATTCTTCTCATTTTATCCTCCTCCAAAAAGATAAACAACCCCAAGATAAAAATATCCCGGGGTGTCATATATACTCTATTCTCTTCTAAGTGCCTCGATAGGACTTAACTTCGCCGCCTTTCTTGCCGGATAGATTCCGAAGAATATTCCGACCGCTGACGAGAACAGTGAGGCGAGCAGTATAGTCTTAAGCGAAAGCTCAGGTGCAAAGCTGACTCCCGGTACGGCCATACCGATTATACTTGCTATCATCCACGCACCGATCACCCCGAACAGAATTCCGAGAATTCCTCCGATAAGGGTGATAAATGCAGACTCTGCCAGAAACTGCAACGTGATGGAACCTGTCTTCGCGCCCAGTGCCTTTCTGATACCTATCTCTCTTGTACGCTCCGTAACGGAAACCAGCATTATGTTCATAACACCGATACCTCCAACCAGAAGCGATATTGATGCAACAAATGCAACAAACGCCGTTATAAGGTTGATAACCTGATTGACCGTCTTCATTATATCGTCAAAGCTCTGATAAAAATATACGTCCTTGCCCTTTGCATGATGTGCGGTTTCAAGGTAATCCACAACCGCATCCATTACCGTCTGGGCATCCGCATCGTCTTCCTTAAGAACATAGAACTCATCAAGTTCATCCGCAGTTTCAATTCCCAGCACATTTCCAACAGCTCTGGTGGGTACAATGATCTGTGCCTCCGGTTCACTAAACAAGGCAGCTATCGCATTACTGTCATCTTCAGATTCTGTAACTCCTATTATCTTAAGATCAACATCATATCTTTCCCACAACGTTACTGTGATATACATTCCTATAACATCAGTGGAGCCATAAAATTTCATGGCATCCTCTTCGCTTATCACGCATACCAGCTTCCCGTCATCAGCCTCACGTGCGTCAAAGGGACGTCCTTTTACAAATTTCTCATCTAAGAAATTAAATCCATCCTCATCAATTCCTATAAAATAAATTTTGAAATCATCCTTCCTGGTTGATGCAGTACCTTCAAAATAGGCTTGTCCCGATGCTGCCTTGACTCCGTCAATCTCCCTTATTGCAGCAAGATCATCCTGAGTCACCAAATATTTCTCCTGATAATCCATCTGTCCCTTTCCGAGACTGCCAAGCTCTGATGTTATAAGACCTGTTGCACCATTACCGACAGATATGATCAATATAACGGAAGAAATACCGATTATGATACCCAGCATGGTAAGGAGCGTCCTGACTTTATTCGCCCATATATTCTTGAGCGCCATCTTCACATATTCCGCTAACTGTGTCATACTCCATCTCCTTACATTCCCTGAAGTCCCGGAATAACAGAACTTTCCGGAACATACTCATCACCCGGCTTCATATTCTTGGTCACATCTTTGATGACCTTGTCGCCCTCTTCTATTCCTTCTGTGATCTCATAGTATTCATCAGAATAGATGCCTATCTTGACATCACGTCTTTCAATCTTGTTATCCTTGTCGACCACATACACATAATCACCATTGATGTCAGTGTTAAGTGCCTCATACGGAACCCCGTAGGTTCCCTCACTCTTTCCTACAAATACATACACCTTTGCTGAGACTCCGATATAAAGGTTCTCATCCGGATTATCTATAGATAACTTACCCTGGATACTTCCGCTGCTAGCATTACCCGTAAGCCCCTGTTCTGCCACTGCAACACGGCTCACATATTCAATGGTGCCCTCATACTGACGGCTTCCTATCACTATACGTGCCTTCTGCCCCGGTGTTATCGCTCCAAGATCATCTGTGGGGATTGTGAACTGAACACCGATCTTATCTGATTTGATAATGGTGAACAAAGTCTGCGTCTCACTTGCGTAGGCACCCTTTATAACTCCCACAGAGGTGATGACACCATCTGCCTCAGCGGTAACTCCGGCTTCACCTTCATCAAGTGTCTCCTGGGCATCATTTATTGTAAGATCCGAAAGCTCCCTGGATGCACTTATCTGTGCCTTAGTGCTTTCCGATACCTTGACATCCTTGTTCACGGAAACTATTGACTCCTGTTCCGCAAGCTTGCCCTGCTTATCGGCAAGGGACTCGTTCTTCTTGGCAAGCTTCTTATTCAGGTCTCTTATAGTCTGGGTGATTTCCTTGGTATCCTGAAGATTTGGCTCTCTTGTATTACCATTCTCATCCGGTGTTGCAGCCTTCGCCTCTTCCTTTGCATTGGCTGCCTCTATCTCTGCAAGCCGGTCTTCATAGTAGGTTATGTCATCGCTTATATCCTCTATATCATCCTTGAGGTCGGAAACAGCTTCTTTATATTTCTTTACCTGTTTCTTTGCAGCCTTCACTTTATCTGCCGCATCATTAGCTGTCTCATAACTCTGATTGGACGCTGCCTGTTCTGACCTTGCCTGAATCTTGACCTTGGTCAGATTGTCTCCCAGGTCAGATGTATCATAGGTCAGGAGTACATCCCCCTTGTGGATTGTCTGACCCACCTCAACCTTAATATCCTCAACCTTTGCCGTGACCGGTGAAGTATATGCATCCTCTTCCAGACCTACAGTGTAACCCGTTGTTGATATCTCCTGCTCTATGTCGATCTTTTCAACAGTATAAAGACCTTCGCTGCTCATATTATCCTGGGCATCCTTCATGGCTGTCTGCATATTCTTAACCGCATTGACTACTGCCACCGCAATAGCACCAACCACTGCCAGACTGATAACAACCAGCAGAATTACTCCCCATACAGGCATCTTCTTTCCTTTTTTCTTTTTTGAGTTTTTCTTCTTCGCCTTAACAGCCTTCCCTTCCACAGCGGTCACCTCATTATCCTCCTCGGTCATGACTCCGACTGCTTCAGTCAATTCGATACTGTTCTCTTTATCTTTTTTCATGATCTCCTCCTGGCATTTATATTATATTACGTATCTTTTCAGCATAGCTGAACAGATACTGTTTTACCACTTTATATCTGTCAGTTGTTCTGACGTAACTGCATTCTCTGTTTACTAACACGAACACTGATGTATTCCGAATTAATGCAGTAATATTTTATCGTATATATCCGTCTCGGTATCATCTCTGGTCGTATCCGACTCGATCTTTCCGTCCATGATACGGACAACACGCTTTGCATTGGCTGCTATTCCGTCATCATGTGTTATTAGCACTATCGTGTTACCCTGCTCATTAAGACCATTCAATATGGCCATGATATCCTTCGTCGACTTGGAATCCAGATTACCCGTTGGCTCATCAGCCAATATAAGCGGCGGTGCCGCTGCGATAGCCCTTGCAATGGCAACTCGCTGTTGCTGTCCGCCTGACATCTCTGACGGTTTGTGTTTTACCCTGTCCTTCAGACCAACCTTCTCCAGTGCCTCCATTGCCAGTCTGTGCCTGGTATTCCTGTCTACATGCCGGTATATAAGCGGAAGCTCCACATTCTCAATCGCAGTCAGATTGGATATAAGATTAAATCCCTGAAATATAAAACCTATGTAATTGTTCCTGACCTCTGATAGTTCATTGTCAGTAAGGTCTGATACATCCCTGCCATTCAATATGTAGGTTCCCTCCGTTGGCACATCAAGGCAGCCTAACATATTCATCAGCGTTGACTTGCCCGAGCCCGAATGACCGATTATGGCCACGAACTCACCCTCGTACACTTTGAAGCTCACACCATCCAAGGCGTGCACCTCATTCTCGCCGGGATTGTAAATCTTATACATGTCCCGAACATCAATTAAAGCATCCATAGTCTCTCCTTTCAAACAATGCCCATTTAAAATTCCTCATCTTAAACAATCATAACGATAT
>CAJOLO010000035.1 GCA_905235345.1 uncultured Lachnospiraceae bacterium | reverse complement strand
AAGGTCGCTTACATATTCTTCGATCCGGTCGGTGTCCCCTTCTAACACCGCTTTATAAAGAATGGATTTGTCCGAATCCTTTACTACCTTATCAAACCAACCCCGAATCTGGTTTTCATATATACTTCCAATCTCCATGTTGGGGATTTGCATGGTCACATAAACATTCTTGCCCTCCTGTCTCTCAGAAACCTTCTTCATGTATCCGGTAAAGAACAGGAAATTCCACAGATTATCCTCGGACTCATGGATATCATCATAGGTGATATTCTCATGAATCTTCTTTTCTATAGTGCCTCCCTCGATCAGTGTATTTAATTCTTTTCTCATGTCCTCATCTGCCTGCCAGACCATATCTTTGATGATCTGGTTAGAGGATGTATTCGACCAGTAGGGTTCCGGGAACTGTCTTCCCTTATTGACAATGGAATTTACATAATTGATAACACTCCATGGATTATAAATTTCTTCCTTCCCGAAAATATATCCGTTATACCAGTCCTTCGCCTCCGGTATTCTGTCTTCCATTCCGTAGTCGCGAAGCATATTTTCCGTTTCTTCCTCCGTAAAGCCAAAACCCTCCGCAAAATTCTCGTCACGAATGGAATTAATCTCCAGATGGTTAAGGCCTGTGAATATGCTCTCCTTACTTATGCGAAGACATCCGGTTACGACAGCAAATTCCAGTGCATCATTGGTCTTGAGGCAGGATTCAAAAAGAGAGCGGATAAATCCTACCATCTCATCATAAAAGCCATTATAATAAGCATTTTCCAGCGGTACATCATATTCATCGAGAAGAATGATGACATTCTCATTATGATATTCCTTAAGTACTTCAGAAAGTGTCTTAAGAGAAGTGGAGTAACGGGCTATCTCCGCACTGATCTTGCGATCATTATCAAGATCCTCATCATTGGCAGGAACAAGCAGTTTGGCAAGCTGTGCTCTCTCATCATCCGGCAAAATATCATCCTTCCACAGATATGAATGTCTTTTATATTCCCGGATGATCTCCTCTCTCAACTTCTTGAATGCCGTAAGATAATCCGGCTGCTTCGCAGACTTAAGTGACAGCTTGATCACAGGATACTTCCCCATCCCGGAAAGTATCTCGTCATCGGCTTCCATAATTTTCTTTCCATCAAAGTACCGTCTGTTGTCCGCATGTGTTCCGTCAGCTTTCCGTTCGTCCTCAAAGAAGGTCTGCAGTGTGGAGAGGGCAAGTGTCTTTCCGAAACGACGAGGACGGGTAAACAGAGTAACTTTCCCGCCCTTTTCCACAACATCACGAATCAGTAATGTCTTGTCTATATAATACATATCCCGATCCACAAATTCTTTGTAATTCTCATATCCGATTCCGATCTTCTTCACAGGAAATACCTCCTCAAAAATATGTCCTATCACGTCATTCTGTCTGTTTCTTAATTTATAATATACATAATTCCATAGTACAATTCAACATTATTTTATGATAGGTTTGAGAATAGCATAGATATGTTCTAGTTTACTCAATCAAGTCAGATTGACGACATGACATCTATCTTAGCACTGTAATATCTGTTAAAACCGCCTACAGTGTACCAAAGTTTCTACTCTTTTACCAAGAAAAATCATCATCACAAAATGCCACAAATCTTAAACTACAGTTACCGATTCGAAGGAGCTTGCCACTTTTTATAGATATTGGTTTCTCCACCATTATCCCATCATACAGTACATCCTTCTTGCCCTCAGCAACCGACAATACATATTCATTATGTTCCGCGTCATACGTTATACATGCATGTGCCTTTCTCGAAACCGTTATTTCCTTAGAGAGTACCACCTCAAGATTAGCACCTCTGCCTATATCATTGTCTCCCTCAACAAGGAAAAAACCTTCTCCCCTCATCATGCCCTCGACACAGATAAGACAACCAACAACTTTACGCCTTCCTACAATCTCATATACCTGCCGCTTTACAGTAACCGGATCTTCCGTATCTATCTCATCCTGAATGCCATCTGCCATATCCGTAATCTTCCCGCCTGCCTCAAGCACAGCGCACTGTGGACAACCGGAGAATTTCTCTGCATTATACATATGGCCTTTAAAGCATTTTACCATTCTCATAATATACGCTACCTCCTCATTTATTTCTCTGCTATATAGACGTTTGCGATGTCAAAGACTCGCTTCGGTCGGATTCCTTCCACCGACTGACTGTGTTTTTCATCCTCACCTACGCTATAGCTTAGAAGTGGGGAAATTTCTCCGACTACGTTAAAATCCTGCCCTCGCCTATACATTACTTAGAGCCGGAGGGCATATTCCATCTATTCAAGTCTCGCAAGCGAGACTTGGCGCCGGATTTGCGACCGCTTTAGCGGTCTTCCTCTGCAGATTCGTGCGCATCTTCGTCTAAGATATATAATAACACAGAAACCACAAGTCATAGAATAATCTGCGTATATTACATTTTAATACGTATAAATGAGCTTAAAGATACTTGTTTTACATAGTTTTCCACAAGTTTACGTTTATTCTTCTATATCTATTATTTCATACGACGTCTTATCTCAATCATCAAGATAAAAATCCACCGACTCATTCCCATCACTTTTCACATTGTAATCTTTCTCTTTTGAATTATTGTTCGTGTTACTCTTATTCGTATTATTCGCATTACCTGCCCCGCCATTATCCGTACTTCCGTTACCGGATTCACTGTCTGTTGCTGTAGCTTTATCAGAATCTGTTCCCATGCTCACCATAATAGTCACCTCCGAAATAGCACCCTCATTATATCGTGTAGCAGGCTCCACATCCTGTGAAATAACAATTCCCGAAGGCACATCATCGCTATAGCTTCTCCGAGTGTTAATATGTATCTTCCCGTCAGCCTCCCTTATTGTCTTATATGCCTCTGAATTACTCATACCGGTCACGTCAGGCATCTCACACAACCTCTCAGTCTCAGCATTTTCACCACTGTCATTATCACCCGAAGTATCCGTCCCATCTTCATTGCCGTACTCTTCTGAAGTTTTTACACCGTCCTCACTGCTATATACATCCGACGCTACGTTATCTCCGACACCGGAAGCTATATCAGCATCACGATTATTCACACTATTAAATACTGCATATATTCCACCTGCAAGTACCAAAGCCATAGCCAGAAACAAACCGAAAACTTTATATGACCGAACTGCTTTCTGTGTGTCTCCCTCTTCAGAATCCAATGCAAGCTGCCTTATCTCCTCATTCCCATCACCATATACAGTTACAATATCCTCATCATTCGGCGGAATAGTCAACGCACTAAGCAGCTCCACCATATCCCTCAAGCGCTCAGCAGTTCTTATGCTCATTCCTTTTTCAATCGCTCTCCATTGCCAGTCAGCAATCTTAATCCCCTTGTCATTAAGAGAAATCAATTCTTTTCCCTGCAATCTTGCCACAGCATCAATCGGTACACCGCCTCCAAGTGCAGTGTATATGGTTCCGCATAGCCCATACACATCTGTCCACGCCCCGAGCTTTCCATCATACAGGTATTGCTCCGGCGGGGCATATCCTGCCTTTAACAGGACTGTGGCAGTCTTTCCCGGCTCCACCTCCTTTGCAGAACCGAAATCTATCAGATACACTTCATTGTCCATACCTATCATGATATTATCCGGACTTATATCACGATGTATCAGTCCGTGTCTGTGGAGTGTAGCAAGAGATTTCATAATCGGAGTAAGCATATCGATAAGCTCGTCATATTCAAAGCCTCCATATAATGAAACATAATTCTTCAATGTTATTCCATCAATATATTCCATTACGATATAGGCAGTATTATTTTCCAAAAAAGTATCACATACCCGTACAATTCCCTTGAGATATCGATACTCCTGCAATACTTCTGCCTCTCTCTGAAATCTTGCAAGTCCGTTGTCAAATTCTCTTTGCGTTCGGTCTTTCTCATAGATATCTTCTGACTTTTCAGTCTGATTTACGAATTCCGTTCTGCCGGATACGACTCTTTCTTGGGAAACATCTTGTACGTCATGCACACCATACACGCAGACTTTTCCCGTATCTGCACTACGAAATGCTGTCTGTAGTGGAAAATACTCCTTTACCGCATATTCCGTATCACTTTCCGTATCACGCACACGATAGGTGATTCCAAAGCCTCCCTCGCCAATCACATTCTCTATCACGTAGTGCTCATTTATAATTGTATTCGGTTTCAGTGCTCTCTCACTCATATTGTCTACCCAAGCCTATACACGTTATCACAATCCCCGAAACTTATCTCAGTGCCAGACTTTAATATATAACCTGTATCCGGAGCAAGACGTTTCTTATCCTGTAAAAATGTTCCATTCTTAGAAAAATCCACAACCTCATAACTGTTATCTGATTCATGAAATACAATCACACAATGAATCCTGCTTGCAAGCGGCTGATTAATAACGATATCTGCCGCTTTCTCACTTCTTCCCACCAATATTCTCTCCTCCGGACGAAAATGAAATTTTACTCCCTTATGTATTCCCTTTACTCCGATAAGCACGCCCTGTTTCTCCGTCTTCTTTCCGTCATCTGACGCACCTCGTTTTACGATAATCCCCTCTAAAGAATCTGCACTCCGTTCTTCACAGTCCAAAGCTGCACTTACGCTTTTAATGCATACATTATCTGTTTTGCGAACATACTCATCGTCTGCTACTTCGATAAACTCCTTTGCCACCTGATCCTTATATGTTCGTCCTACCGGTATACACTCCTGCTCAAGCCATATTCCTCTGCTGTCAATGTCCGTCACATACTGCTTTGCAACCATAAAACTCTGGTGACATCTCACAAAACCTTCGGATTCGAGAAGATCTTCCAGCACATACATCTTTTCCCCATATTCATATTCACCCGTTATCGTGTGAAGAATGATATGCCTGTTCCTGCTCTCTGCATATAATATATTATTAATCGGTATTGTTATCTCTTCCCCGTCTGACTTAATAACGATATCTCTTGGATTTTCAGAGACTCTTTTCAAGCTCTGTCTTAGCAGCCCTGCCAGTTCGTTCTGCTTAAGTCTTCTCATATGATACGCAAACACATGATACTTTTTACCGGAGATATTATTCTCCTTCTCTCCTTCAACCATAATAATATCTGTCTCCGGTCTTATCCGTGACAGATACTCTACTGTTTCTATACCCTCATCATGGAATATGCTCTCGTCGACGATAAATACCGGATATCCTTCAAACATCTCTGTCTCCCTGCCGATAAGTGCATTTACCGGAAGACTTACAAACTCATACTGCTCCTGTTCCGGCAGCATTCCTTTGAACAACCTTACTATATATTTTTCAAGAGCTTTTTCCTTAACGCATACTCCAATCTTAATCATAGTATCTTACCTTTCAAATAATGTGTAACTCGTCAGATGCGCATTATAAATCAAGAACGCATAAAGCGTTCTTGAATAACAATGGAAAATGTCTTTTCCAAACATAGTACAGTATATCACACTTATACTTATGGTTCTACAACATATTTTTCGTCAGCCTTGGATATTCCCGCAAGCTCCTGTAGTTTTGCAGATACCTTACTAAGACTGTCAACCTCTGCGAGCTTGAAGCTTTCAAAGTTATTTACACTATTTTCTATATTCCAATCCAACTTATTGCCCTCGACCTGTGTAACTTCTGCATATTCAGCACAATATACTGTTAAAGCTTCCTCGAGAGATTCGTAATCTGTGTCATTAATCTTAATTTTTGCATTATTAAGATATTCAAAATCATCATCATTATATGATGAATTAATATACTCAGAATCCGGATTAATATATAACACATTCCCTTTTTGGTATATACCGGAATTCTCGTCATATTCATAAGTTGTGTAATCATACGGATTATCTACGGATATAGCAATAGATTTTGCTATAAATGATTTATCCGCTTTTACCCATACTATATCACCTATAATATCTTCATGTAATTTCATTTCCTTATCTAAGTATATAAAATAATTTGCTGCAAGCGTTCCTAAATATATTTCAGGAATTTTGTCATTATTCAAATCACAAAATTTAACCGGAGCCAAATATTGGTGATCTGTATCCTCCACATTATCACTCAGAAGCCCTGTCGGAAGCTGATCATTATATGCATCATACCATATCTGTGAAGATATTTCTTCACTGTTTACAACTTCCACCGCCTCCTCTTCAGTTGCGACAATTTCCTCTTCAGTCTCCTCGGACACTTCAATTATCCTCTCCTCTGTGGTTACAGACATACCTTCATTATCATACTTATCATGATCGGACACCAAAGCCATAATCACCACAGCGAGCAGTAATGCACCTGCCACAATACATATTATCAAAGCAATCTTTTTATTAGCTTCTACAGATACAGATTCATTTACCCTTTCGTTAACCGACACCACTTCTCTTTCTCTCACTTCTGTCGGTATCACCTTCTGTCCGCAAAAAGTACAGAACAAGGCTTCTTCTTTTATCTCTTTTCCACATTTTGTACAATACATATGCTTTCTCCTTATATAAATCACTAAAACGTTATTGTATTACAGGAAACTACTACCAATAAGAGATATGCTCCTCTAAGGAAAGCACATAATATCATCGTCACGTAATTATAACTATTTCACTTTGATGGCTTTACTCCACGCACCATATACATTACCCTTATATGCACGCACTCTGACATAATAGCTCTTTCCTCGTTTTACCTTCTTACTCTTATATGAAGTCTTTTTACTTTTCTTTACTATGACCTTTGTGACATCTTTCTTAAACTTCTTGTCTGTCGAATATTGTACTTCATATCCCTTCGCCTTGTAATCCCTTGTCCAATATAGCGAAATCTTTCCATTTTTCTTAAACGCGCTATATACATTAACCTTAACAGGCTTTATTGTAACTGATATCTGAACAGATGACGCTTTAAAGTATTCCGTTTCCGCTGCGTTTACTTTTATAATTGTTTTACCGATACCCACAGGGCTTACATAACCATTGCCATTAACCGTCGCTGCTTTCTGATTGGAGCTTGTATAAGTCACCTCTCCATTTCCTAAAGAATGCTTAACTCCCAAACTAAATGAACTCTCATTATATATCTTTGAATAAGCTGTTGCACATAAAAGCTGTTGTTCTGCCTTCTCAATTGTATAAGTAAGCTCAATTCTTCCATAATATGTGCCGGCACTGTCCACAATTATTGTCTTCGTTCCCGGTTTTGTCATATCCTCCGGATAAATTATGTTGTAATCCATACCTTCATTAAGCGTTGCTCCATTATCGGTAACCTTAACCGTCGGTTTTTGTTCCTCAAAATTATATGACGTTTTTACAGCAGAAAGAGTAGCCGTACACTTAGTAATATCCTTTGCCTTAACAGGAAGCGGATAAGCCGACTCTGAACGTATCTCCCATATTGCCCAGTCAGTATGGGAACCGCGATTGGTATTTAGCAGCTTTAAGAATGTGGCTGATTTCATGTCTGCTTCACTGTACGCCTTGTTATCGCGTTCAGTACCCTTCATGGAGCCGAAGTTCATGGGACTTGATGCGGTCGATGTATAGCAGTGGGCTACAATACCATTGCTAACGAATCCGGCAATTCCACCCACATAGCCACCTCCATTTCCCGTCTTTGTCAGCTTCCCTGTATTATAACAATTCTCAATACTTGAGCTCTGCCTCACTATACCGGCAATTCCACCCACATAGCCACCTCCTGAAGAGATCGATGCCTGATTGCAGCAGTTAAATATATTGCCTTCAAGCTCCCCTACAATCCCACCCACATAGGTATAGTTATAGATTCCTCCGTTTACCAATGTGGTATTATATGTATAACAATTCCTGATCGTTCCCCCACTATATCCTGCAATCCCACCAAGGCATTGACCATAGTTTCCTTTTGTATTAAGCTTACAGCCTGTCACCACACAATTTTCTATCACACCATTATTCACTGCTGCAATGCCGGATACATAAGAGTCTCCCTGAAATGATGAGTTACTCAATGTCACATTTTTCACAATGCCGCTTGAAGACACTTCTTTAAAAAGAGCAGCATAGGATTTATCCGTTACATCAATACCTGATATACTATGTCCCATTCCATCAAGAATACCTTTAAAACTTCCCGAAGCAGGTATATAGTTATTGACCGACACCCCGTCATATACGATATCAGCCGACAGCACTATCAGCTTACCTGAATAGTCATTTCCATTACTTATGTTATTCGCAAACTCCGAAAATTCTCTTGCATTGGAGATCACAAGGTCAGGTTCACCATACCTGTTGATCTCTGTCTCCTTAAGCTCAAATACAGAAGCTAATACTTCCATCTCAGACGCCACCACGCCCATAAACAATAACGCTATTAGCATTACACAAATATAACATCTCTTTTTTATTATTCTACGCATATTTATCCTCCTCTTTTTTGCATATTGTTAAACCATCTTCAGCTTAACAAACTTATTATTTTTCCATTAAGATTATTGCATTTATCTGATAATATTTAGCAAAGCTATTCTATCGGAACCTTGTATACTTTTTCCCTCTCCCCTTTCTGCTCCATATATATAAGATACCCGCTTATATCATTGGTAACCTTAAGCTTACTGTCATCCGGAGTATACAGATACAGATCTCCATCCGATGTGTATAGGATCAGATTCCTGGACAGATATGTATAATCCGATACATCTCTTGCAATTCTTATAGTCTGACCTGACATATCGTACATTTCCAGATCCGTGTCCTTCTGAATCAGCATGGAGTCTGATGTAATTCCTAACGAAAAACCCGTGTTTTCTCTGACAACAGTACTTTCTCCATTTTCATACTTGCAAAGACTGATCGTTTTCGCCGTATCATTATTCTCATAATAGTACAACGTACCATCTATCCATATACTTCCATCTGCGTATGAATCATCAGTAATCTGCTTAAACTCCGTCAAAGAACCATCTGTAATCTCCGAATAGTAAAGGTTATACTTTTCTCCATCCATTTGTGCAAAAACCACACTGTTATCATTGAATGATGAAACATATATATCGCCGTAATCCTCTGATTTCTGTTCTTCGCCAAGGTCTATCCTATAGTATCTCTCATATCTTCCACTGTATTTATTTTGCAAGAAATCATATACACCCGTTGACTCCCTTCCGAACCAAGTATCAAGTAAACTTTCTATATCCGTTTTTGAAGTTTCCGCATTCTCTCTGCTGTACATGATAACTTTTCCATCCATATCGACAGATGCATCAGAAACCCTCTCTGCCACAATCTCTTCATCTAAAGACGCTGATGCACGACACACATCATATTCATATGAATTTAAGCTTTGTGTCTTCAGATATCGCCGCAGTTCTATTCGGTCAAAAGCATCTTCATACGCACTTTCCAGTTCCTCGTATTTATTTGTGTCGTATAGATACCACTGTTTTTCGTCTTTGTCATAGTAATAAAATGTTTCATCCTCTTCGGATTCCATGTCATAAAAATATTCACAATAATAGTAAAGCTCTGTCACGTCATCATATTCCAACATATCATAAAACTTATTCTTGTCTTTCTTTTTTCCTGTCAGATATTCCTCCTTCATTCCATCAGTCATTATTATGGCAAAAACCTCATCCTCGGACATAGGTACAAGGCAATCCCGAACTTCCGGTTCCTTATATCCCTCATCCTCCTCCGCATGAGTATCGTTCACAAATTCATAAAGTCTTCTCTGCCTGTTTTTTTCATACTCATAATACACAACTCCGTCATCGTTAACAGAGAGTATGGTGTATGCATCTTTCGCAATACGCACAGGCTCATTTAATCCATCTGCCACATATATATCTCCACCGGAATCTCCTTCGTAAACAGATTCCGCCACATAGTCTTCTTCAACATCTGCATCTGCAATTTCATCAGAAGCACCGTTTATCTCATCTAAATCTTCCGATTGATCATACACGTCTTCATCGTAATCGTCATCATTATAATGTGAAGCCGATTGGTTTTCCCCATGCTTCCAGTACACATAATATCCCTTATCCGAAAATGAATATATATTATTAATATCTTTGTCAATCTGCACATCTTCGCCGGTTTCCATATTAACGTATCCTATAGAATACAGATCATCTTCATCATATCCCTGTGATACAGCCTCACTGTAGAACATGACATTTTTTTCCTCATCTATATGATACTCTTTAACATCCTTTTTAAGGTCTGTTTCTTTTCCATCTTCATACCTTATAATTCTATTCTTGTAATCCGTATAATAAATGACACCATTATCCTCCAAATGATATTCCGTGACTCCATCTGCAATACGTTCTACATATTTATCATGACTGCCATTTTCCTTAAGCTTTGACACTTTTATCCTGCTTAATGTGTAGGAATACTCTTCATATTCATAATATTCCTCCTCATCATCGTCATAAGCCTTAACCGTTTTCTTATTGACATCGCTGTAATAGTACAGATACTTTCCATCGCTATCAAATGCTGCTCCTTCAAGCTCTTCCATATCCATAATGCGTGCCACCTGTATGGCTTTATCAGGCTTTGTCATATCTTTCAGATAATATAATTTCTCATTTTCAAGATATACCATCTGCCTCGATGTATCTACCTTACCGGAACTCAACCTGACTGCCAGAAATACACCACCTGCTGCAACCATCAAAACAATCAGGACTGTAATAACGAGCCTCGTAAGTTTCCAACCTTTTTTCTTACTATCCTCCGTGGCACCACTCTTGCCGTCATTTTCAGTAACATTTTTATCATTGTTTCCGCTTTCTTTTGTAGCTGTATCGTCAGCCATCTGCACTGCCGTTCCACATTTTGAGCAGAACTTCTCGCCTTCTAATATTTCATTTCCACATTTACTGCAAAACATAATCTTTCTTCTCCTTTTTTAATAACCTCGTATCTATTCAGCTATGCTTCATAGATACGCTACAGGCGTGGTGCTTATGCACATTCCAGTACGCCTGTCTCATGTATCATCTCAATCTACCTTATCACATTTTTTCTCCCAAATCGTCATCTGTGCACATTCGACGTCCCAAAATGCGCAAACAACAAAATACTGCTTTATTGTGGATAACCCGACTTTTTTTCTTATACCCTGTTGTTTATACATTTTCAGATATAACTCCTCCTTATCCTATTTGTTCGGAAGGGTAAAATGAGAGGGTAAAAATAAAGTGTGTAAGTTAGCAAAATCCAAACTTACACACTTTATTTCTATTTCACATTAACTTTCTTGACCTTCGACCATTCGGAATAATATAATTCACCCTTTATCATTTTCAATCCTCGAACGCGAACATAATATGTACCTTTATTAAGTCGCCGTACTGTATTTGTCATACCCATACTATCGGGGTAATCTAAATAATCCATTGTTTTTCCTTTAAAATTTTTCCCTTTACACCATTGTACCTCATATCCCACTGTATTCTTTTTAAGGTTCACAGTAACTGTAAATGACTTTTTTCCCCCTGATAATTTCTTAATAGATGCTTTGCCAATAGCATTGTATTTGATATTAAGTATAGGCTTGCATATGACAACTCCATTCTGTGACACTTGAATTATCGCATTGCCTTTCTTCTTATACTTTATCGTACCATCTTGAGATACAGAAGCAATAGAAGGTGTCAGTGATTCCCACGAAACATCACCAAGTAGCAGAACCTTTTTCAGGTAACCGGTTGTTTTAACAAACTCATCAATAATATCATAAGCACAATAATACTTATGTGAATCACCTGCAACCAATACTCTTTTCTCATAAGATTCCTTCATAAGCCATCCGGCATCCTTCGCTGATTTATATATTTTCACATCGGACAGATATTCCTTCTTCATCTCAATCGTCTGTATACAAGAACTCACCGGAGCAAGTCTTGTTTGATTCACTTCCTTCACATTATGATTACTATCATATTGTTCTTTAGCATATTGCGCTGCAAAAGATATTGCACCTTCCTCCGGGGAGTAAAATGCTGAAATACCGACATATCTATATTCCGGATCTATCATAGCTGTATAATGCCCTGAATCTGCATTATCATAATAACCGCTTGTCCATAACCCCTTCTCCCACTCCCACAAATCAATTGCATCTGAATCTTTACCCGGCTTATATTCCTCACCGTATTCACCTGCAAGAGTTTCCATTTCTCCTATAATATCGTCAGAAATTTGTATATATATTCTACCACCATTTAGCCTGTTATGATTTAAGTTTGCATTACCTCCGATTAAATACTCTGCCGCTCGCAGACGACTAGCTTGTTCTAAATCCATGGACCACTTAAGCGGAACATAATCGTCCATAGTTAATCTCTTTGATGTATCAGCAGGATTAATAATCCCTTCTTTACATGCCTCTAACCTCACCTTATTAATTTTATCAAGTGCAGTTTTCATCTCAGGATAACTACCTTTTACTCCTACAAATATATTTCCCTCAGCGGGAGTACTGACATCACATGGCAAAATTACAACACTCTCCGCATATGCACTAGTAGAAAATCCCCAAAGCAACAATATTGTTATTACACAATAAGCATATCCTTTTATATTCATATTTTTCAAATCTCCTTCACTAACTTAGTTACCATTTACCGTCCATTCACAAAATGATCCATTTCCTTCTGCCAATAGTAATTCCATATAATTTCCCATTCTCACCTCTTTCTTCTTGTGCGCTGAATTATACGTTCTTCATTTCACGAACTTTTTATAGATTACCATATTTATGATTGTAGTAGACGTATTTGACACACATAACGCATCAAATCGTACAAATGGCAAAAAAAATGCAGGTTATCCACAATTTGAACAACCTGCATTTCTAAATATCTGACTGCATGAATTCATATAATGACCCATACCATACATTCACTTTGCCCCTTTCAACAGCTTCGTATACTTAGTAACTGCCTTCTTCGGTGCGGTGATTCTCACCTTCTTCGGCACACCGGAAAGTGTCTTCTTTCCAACCTTGTTGATCTTAGCCCCTTTCAAAATCAACCGTTTTAATTTCTTATCATCGGCAAATACCTTAGCTCCGATGGTTGTCACATTCTTTCCGACGGTCACTTTTTCAAGCTTTGTGCAATTAGCAAATGCCTCATTCCCGATATTCTTCACATTCTTTCCAATCGTCACATTGATCAGCTTGGAACATTTCTTAAATGCACCTTTGCCAACCGCTGTCACCATATATGACTTTCCCTCAATCGTCACCTTCGCAGGAACTGAGACTTTTTTCAGATTCTTACCTTTGCTGCCGGTAACCGTCACCGTCTTCTCCGAGGTCACTTTATACATCAGACTACCCAGATTATGGATACTGCCAACCTCTGCCTGTGAAACCGTTCCTTCTAAATTCCCGGACTTAATCTGCCCACTCTGTGCCTGTTCTGCTCCATTCTTCGTCTGTCCCGCTTCGTTCTGGGTCTGTTCTGCTCCATTCTTCGTCTGACTCGCTTCGTTCTGGGTCTGTTCCGCTTCGTTCTTCGTCTGACTCGCTTCGTTCTGGGTCTGTTCCGCTTCGTTCTTCGTCTGACTCGCTTCGTTCTGAGTCTGTTCCGCTTCGTTCTGAGTCTGTTCCGCTTCGTTCTGGGTCTGCTCCGCTTCGTTCTGTGCAGACTGTACGCCATCATCTTCTCCATTCGCTGAATAGGTTCTGATTTCAAGCTTTACCCCCTCAATTCCTGTCAGATAGACCTCTGCCGTACTTTCTTTCGGAACATAGATAGTCAGATTGTATATATTCTGAACCTTCTCAATTCCAACATCAGTTACATCCATCCCATCGGGAATAGTTATTCTTAGCTTCTTCTCCTTTACCTTCTCCTCCTGTGCTCGATTGGAATTCGTCAACTTTCTTTACTTCCTTCGACAGAACGACCTCTTCCAGTCCACTGACTTCTGCAAATGCATATTCTCCGACTCTCACCACCTGATAGGTAATCCCATCAATGGTTATAGAGTCCGGCATTGTTATTTTTACTAACTGCTTGTCTTTCGTATCGCTATATTCCACCGTCGGCTCATTGACGTTATCGGATACCACCTTATACTCGGCGGATTCATTTGTTAAAATCGATCCCTTTACATGAATCTTATGTTCTCTGATCCATGTTTCGGCATAAGAACCCGCTTCTGCATAGAGCGTTACATCATCCGGTATTTTATCATATCCGAGTTTTTCATAGTATATCTCTTCTTCATCAGTTGTTATATCTTCAGGTAAAAAGATTTCTCCCATATATGTAACACTCGGTGGAATGGTGATATGTTTCAGATTATCGCAATACACAAACGCAGAACGACCTATGCTCTTCACACCGTTCGGAATAACGAGATCCTTCAGATTCCCGCAAGCTCCAAATGCACCTTCGCCAATATTTGTCGCACTTTTCGGTATTGTGATCTGTTCCAGACTACTGCAATACCAAAACATATAGCTCTCTATATCAGTTATGCCATCAGGAAGCTTAACACGTTTCAGATTCTTACATCCGTAAAAAGCCTCATCTCCA
The DNA here is from genome assembly GCA_905235345.1 of uncultured Lachnospiraceae bacterium. Classification (GTDB taxonomy): domain Bacteria; phylum Bacillota; class Clostridia; order Lachnospirales; family Lachnospiraceae; genus CAG-590. The sequence goes on along the minus strand of CAJOLO010000035.1, from coordinate 3,997 downwards.
ATATAATTCACGCTGTCGGGTATCGTGATTTCTGTAATAGCCGTATGCGAAAATGCACCATCGCCGATTTCCGTAACACTGTCCGGTATCACAAGGCTTGTCATTTCACTATTGCCTGAAAATACAGCATTATTGATAGCCGTAACTCCCTCCGGTATCACAACCGAACCGGAACAATTCTTCCCATCAATAAGAATAGAATTAACAACAACAGGCTTACCGGTGCTACTCAGTTCCTCTAACCATTTTGTTCCATCAAATGCTCCGTCACCTATATCTGTTACCGCAGCAGGTATGGTTATACCTGTCAAAGCCTTACAACCATAAAAAGCATCTTTTTCAATTGAAATCAGACTTTCCGGCAGTATAACGTTCGTCAATTGATCGCACATAAAGAATGTAAATTCCGGTATGGCAGTAACATCTCCGGCAATTGTTACACTCGACACTTTGCCGCGACTAAACGCTCCAGCTCCTATCACCGTAACTTCCTCCGGTATCGTAATATCCCCGGAAGCAGAAGAACCATCAAACAAAATATACTTTTCGATTATTAATCCATTAGAACTTGCTTTTTTCTTTTCCGCCCACCATTCTGTCTCCGCAAATGCATCAGCGGATATATTGGTAATACTATTAGACAGGGATACGGAAGATAGATTTACACACCCCGCAAACGCCCCACTATTAATCTCTGTCACACTTTCAGGTATTGAGACAGCCGTCAGGCTTGTGCAGCCTTTAAAAGCATCTCTTCCTATGACCTTTAATCCATCGTTAAATGTTACACTTGTAAGTCCGGTATTCTCCAGTTCCGCATAATTATCACCCTCATAAGACACCATTTCAAATGCTTCGTCACATATTGCCGTTATATTGGATGGAATTGTCACTGCTCCTTCACAAGCCGTTGCATCCACCAATATATTATTCAAAATAACAAGTTGTTTTTCTTTCTGTTTATTTTCAAGCCATTTTGTTCCGGCAAATGCCTTTGCACCAATCGATGTTACAGTCTCCGGAATATTAACTATTTCAAGGTTACTACAATTAAGAAATGTGCTGTATTCTATGCTTGTCACAGTGTCAGGTATGGTTATACTCTTAATCCCTGCACCAGAAAACAAACCGGCTTTAATTGCCGTAACTTTCTTTCCTTCAATCTCAGAAGGGATATTCAACAATGTTCCCTCATCTTCAATAGAGAAACCTACAATTTCACACTCTTTATAATTGATATTGGCATATTGAAGTTCATATGTACCATCTTCAGACTTATACCAGCCATCACCACTACCATCTTCAACCCCATCATTATATGCCTTTACACACGGAACGCTATAATACCATACACCCGAAAGCACAATCATAAGCATCAATATCACCTTACATACACAGTGCGTTTTCTTCAACATATGCCTTATCCTCCTGTATTGAACCACTTATAAATAATCTAAATCCTTATTTCCTGATCAGACACTTCTTCCCGTGAAACGCAAATCATAATCAGATATAGTATATCATACTTAAATTTATTTTACTATAACATACATCCAGACTTTTTCTCATCCCGGCAATAAATAATACAAATGCCGTCAAAAGAACTTATTACTCCAATGCAGATCTTAAGAACAAATATAATACACTTCCTTACATAAATAAAACCGGAAAGCCAACACTTTTGGCTTTCCGGTTTTATTTCCAAAAAAATTATTATCGTTCAGGGAACCGCTCCCCATAAGATGTGTGCAGCAACTCATGAGCTTTGTGGGAATTGGGTTCACCTAAGAATTTCTCATATAACTCTATAATCTGAGGATTATTATGAGACTGTCGGATCACCTGACGCTCATCCTCGGAGTAGAGTGCATTTGCTCTCTTCTCTTTGTAGGTCTCCATGATGTCATCATCTTCATCCGGAAGGAAACAGCTTCTCACGTAAGGCTGACCGCCTCCGTTGATACAACCGCCCGGACATCCCATGATCTCAATGAAATGATAAGGTGACTTGCCTTCCTTGATCTCATCTAAGAGAACCTTTGCCGAACGCATACCGGATGCCATTGCAACACGTACCGTAGTTCCGCCAATGTCAATGGATGCCTCACGGATACCTCCCTCATGACCACGCACTTCCTCAAAGATAATCTCTTCTTTTTCCTTACCTGTTAATTTGTAATGTACTGTTCTCAGCGCAGCTTCCATCACACCGCCGGTAACACCGAAGATAACACCCGCTCCGGAGTAATCTCCACAGATGTCCTGATCCCATTCCTCATCAGGAAGTCTCTTGAACAGGATACCGCTTCTGCGAATCATCCGTGCCAGTTCTCTGGTAGTGATCACGGCATCCACATCCGGAATACCGTTTACCTTCTCCTGCTCTCTCTCTTTTTCATATTTCTTTGCCACACAAGGCATCACAGAAACCACGAAGATATCCTCCGGTTCGATTCCGTACTGTGCCGCCCAGTAGGATTTGATTATTGCTCCCTGCATCTGATGAGGTGATTTACAGCTGGATAAATGAGGCAAATGCTCACCGTAATTATATTCCGCATAGTTTACCCATCCCGGAGAACATGAAGTTATCATAGGCAATACCCCGCCATTTTGCAGGCGGTCAAGCAGCTCCGTTCCCTCCTCCATAATGGTAAGATCCGCTCCGAAATTCACATCATAAACTCTCTCAAATCCAAGACGTCTCAAGGCAGCGATCATTTTGCCTGTCATAGGCGTACCTACCGGGTAACCGAATTCTTCTCCCAGTGCGGCACGAACTGCCGGGGCAACCTGCACGATCACGTGTTTTCCTGCCTTCATTGCCTCATCCACCAGATCAATCTCTGAGTGTTCCATCAATGCGCCGGTAGGACAGACATTCACACACTGCCCGCACTGAATACATGGAGATTCTGCAAAACTTCTGTCTCCAGCCGGTGCAATATAGGTGTTGAAGCCGCGGTTTTCATATCCAAGGATACCGATTCCGTGTGCATTCTGACATCTGGCAACACATCGTCCGCAAAGGATACACTTAGAGGTATCTCTTACAAGACCCGGTGCCAGCCTGTCCAGATGTGTCTCTGAATGCACGCCTGCAAAGGCGTCATCTCTGGCTCCGGTAAGATTTGCCACATAAAGCAGCTCACACTGTCCATTCTTATCACACTGCTGACAATTCTTATTGTGATTGGATAACAGTAATTCCACACTTTCTCTTCTCGCTTCCACTGCCGCAGGTGAAGAGATTCTGATTTCCATTCCTTCCGCCACGGGATACACACAGCTTGCCACCAGTCCTCTTGCACCGGTTGCCTCCACCAGACAGACTCTGCAGGAACCTTGATTGCATTCTCCACCCGGGAATGTACATAACGATGGAATCTCATAACCACACTTTTTTGCGGCCTGAAGAATGGTAAGCCCTTCCTCAACCTGATATGGAATTCCCTCTATTTTAATATTTATTAGTGCCATTATCATTTCCTCCCAATCTCTTTGTAACCTAACGCTTGGTGATCGCATTCATGCGGCAGGCTCCGATACAGGAACCGCATTTTACACATTTCGTCGGATCTATTTCAAACGATGCTAACTTGTGTCCTTCCGCTATGTACCCGGTGCGCTTGATGCAATCTGCCGGACAACCCTTGGCACACAGGCCGCAACCGATACACTTATCGGGATCGATATAATATTCCATCAGATTCTTGCACACATGAGAAGGACATTTCTTATCCACAATATGTGCCAGATATTCATCGCGAAAATGTGCGAGGGTAGAATTAACCGGATTGGCCGCTGTCTGCCCCAAAGCACAAAGGGAATTCTTCTTGATGGTCTGTCCAAGCACTTCCAGTTCATCCAGATCTTCCATGGTACCCGTACCATCTGTGATACGTGTAAGAATCTCCAGTATACGCTTGGTTCCGATTCGGCAAGGAGAACATTTACCGCAGGACTCATCGCAGATAAACTCCATATAGAACTTTGC
>CAJOLO010000034.1 GCA_905235345.1 uncultured Lachnospiraceae bacterium | reverse complement strand
GAAGAGGCAAGACGCAAAGCCGAGGAAGAAGCAAGACGCAAAGCCGAGGAAGAGGCAAGACGCAAAGCCGAGGAAGAAGCAAGACGTAAGGCCGAGGAAGAGGCAAGACGTAAAGCCGAGGAAGAAGCAAGACGCAAAGCCGAAGAAGAGGCAAGACGTAAGGCCGAGGAAGAGGCAAGACGTAAGGCTGAAGAAGAAGCAAGACGTAAGGCTGAAGAAGAAGCAAGACGTAAAGCCGAGGAAGAGGCAAGACGTAAAGCCGAGGAAGAAGCAAGACGTAAAGCCGAGGAAGAGGCAAGACGCAAAGCAGAGGAAGAGGCAAGACGCAAGGCCGAAGAGTCTTCAAAACTGGAATTTAAAGAGTCTTCTGTTCAGGATGAATATACATTGCCGGTTGGTGCAGAACAGTATTTAGGTAAATATTTATCAGTTGAAGCAATTAGTGAGCAGATTGTCAACACAATAAAAGAGATTAGTGAAAACCCGAGTGAGCCAAGAAATATAGTTGTTTTAGGACAATATGGATTTGGCACGACAACAATAGCTGAAGATTTTGCAAGAAGTTTATATGCAATGGGAATATGCAAGACAAAGACGATTGCTAAAATTAAAGCCGGTGCGCTTAACAGAGCTAATATTTCAGATGCGATCAGTAAGCTACAGGGTGGATGCCTTGTAATTGAAAATGCAGGCATTATTACTACAGAAAAACTTGATGAAATATATCATATTGTAAGTAATCCGGAAAATGATGTTGTAGTAATTATGACGGGACAGATTGATACATTATCCAAGGTCTTTAAAGATAATGTTGTGATTTCAGCACAATTCAAACACTTAATACAGGCACATCGTATTACAGATATGGATGTATTTGCCATTGCAAAGAATCATGCTGCAAAGCTCGGATATCCATGTGATCCAAGTGCTGAAAATAACTTAAGACGTCGCATGCAGGAGGTTGAGAGCGGGAATCTTGACAGGGTGTTGAAATCTGTTGATAATGCAGTTTCAAAAGCACATAACCGTGAGATGAGTTCAGGAGACCAGGAACACAGACTCATAGCTGAAGATTTTGAATAGCAATATATTTTTAAGAGAAATACAGAAAAAACAATTTTACTATTGTTTTTTCTGTATTTTTTGATATTATTGATAATTGAGAAAATAATGACATAATTATATATGGTTATTTCTTTAACAGGAATCATATATTTGTTAATGTGAAGTATCATACGGAGGAAAAAAGAATGTTTGATATGGATATTGGAATAGATTTGGGAACAGCTAATGTTCTTGTATATGTTAAGGGGAAAGGGATAGTTATTAACCAGCCGTCTGTTGTTGCATTTGAAAAGAAATCAAAAAGACTTATAGCTATCGGCAATAAAGCTAAACAGATGATGGGAAAGGCTCCTGATAATATTGAGGTGATAAGACCTTTAAAACAGGGAGTTATATCGGATTTTACCGTTACGGAGAGAATGCTTAAAGCTTTTATAGAGACAGCTATGCAAAAGAAGAAAATGTTCTCAAGACCGCGAATATGTGTATGTGTTCCCAGCGGAGTCACGGAGGTGGAGAGAAGGGCAGTTGAGGATGCTGTTTATAACACCGGTGCTAAACATGTTGATATAATGGAAGAGCCTATTGCTGCGGCAATTGGTGCTGATATTGATATTGCAATGCCAAGGGGTACTATGATTGTTGACATAGGCGGTGGGACGAGCGATGTTGCGGTGATTTCTTTAGGAGGTATTGTTGAGAGCAATTCCTTAAAGCTTGCCGGAGATGATTATAATGATGCTATTATAAAATATATTCGCAGAACATATAATCTGTTGATTGGAGAGCCTACAGCTGAGCGAATTAAGATTGCTGTTGGTTCTGTATATCCACGGGAAGAACCTGTTACTATGGAGGTCAAAGGAAGAGACCTTGTCACAGGATTCCCGGCAAGAATTATTGTTTCTTCCGAGGAAACGATTGAGGCATTTGCAGAGGTTACTGCACAGATTCTTGATACGATACATAATGTTTTGGAGATATCTCCACCTGAGCTTGTAGCTGATATTGCGGAACATGGTATTGTACTTACAGGCGGCGGGAGTTTGATATATGGTATGGATAAACTGGTAGAGGAAAGTACCGGAATCCGTGCTCTGGTTGCTCCTACGGCATTGGAAGCTGTTGTTATGGGTGCGGGTAAATCAGTTAATTACAATAATAAATAGTATTTTATACTTGCATTTTTTATTGATTAGTGATATCTTAATAAAGTAGCATATTGATTTTTAGGAGAGTGGGCAACATGTCCACTCTCTTTCTATGGTAGCAGTGAACAGACATTTGTATATGATATATGTCTGCTATGCTCTGTCATGAACAGACATATTTTACGGTGGTAAACATATTGTGATAGGGGATAGTCTGTTAAAATGGTAAAGGTGGTTTTAGATGACAAAGAAAGAGATTGAAGAAACCTGTGAAGAATTGGTACTTCCTATTATTGATCAATTTGGATTTGAACTGGTTGATGTGGAGTATGTTAAGGAGGGACCGAATTATTATTTGAGAGTGTATGCAGATAAAGAAGGTGGGATTACTATTGATGATTGTGTAGAAGTCAGTCGTCTTCTAAGTCCTAAGTTAGATAAGTACGACAATGAATTCAAGGATGCATATATTTTGGAAGTAAGTTCACCCGGATTGCTTCGCCCACTGAAAAAGGATAAGGATTTTGAACGAAATCTTGGTAAGCTTATCGAAATTAAATTGTTTAAACCGATAGAAGGATATAAGAATAAGGAATTCATCGCTGAGTTGTCAGCGTATGATTCTAATAATATAACAGTAATTACAGAAGAGGGGGATACGATGGAAATTGTTCGTAGCAATATATCACTCGCAAGATTATATATTGAATTTTAATATTATATGTATATTAGATGGAAGATATCCCCACTTTAAGCGTACAGAACACTAGGTGGCGAGTGATGTGCTTATAAAAATGTAAAACATAAATAGTATCGAAACGAAAGAGGAGATACGATAAATGAAACAGCATCGAAGCATATTAATGATGCGAAACTTTATATAGGAGGAATAAAAAATGACAGAGTTAATGCTTTCATTAGAGCAGCTTGAGAAGGAGAAAGGTATTTCAAAGGATGTAATTATTGATTCAATTGAAAAAGGAATATGTGATGCTTATAACAAATATTATGGCAAGAATGAGAATGCCAGTGTTCAGATGAATCGTGAAACCGGAGAAATGAATGTTTTTGCAGCAAAGACAGTGGTGGAAAATGTTGAGGATAATGCTATTGAAATATCCTTAGAGAATGCACGAATGATAAGTCCGCAATATAATATAGGAGATACAGTTTCTGTTTCTGTAACATTGCGACAACTCATGCCAGAAATATTATTATTCAGAAGATAAAAGAAGAAGAAAAAAGATTGCTATATGAATATTTTCTTGAAAAAGAAAAAGATATTGTAACAGGTGTTGTTCAAAGATATGTCGGCAATAACATATCAATTAATTTGGAAGATAAGATGGATGTATTGTTGATGGAAAGTGAGCAGGTGAAAACAGAACATTATCGTCCTAAGGATCGCATAAAGTTATATGTAGTAGATGTTAAACAGCCATCCAATGATAATCAGGACAATAATGAAAAAGAAGGTAAGCAAAAAAAGAATAAAGGCTCTAAGGGACCAAAGGTTGTTGTTTCAAGAACTCATAAGGATCTTGTAAAGCGTCTTCTGGAAAAAGAAGTAACTGAAATTTCGGATGGAATTGTTGAAATCAAATCAATTTCCAGAGAACCGGGATCCAGATCAAAGATCGCGGTGTGGTCGAATGATCCTAATGTGGATGCGTTGGGAGCTTGTGTGGGTAAGAATGGTAATCGTGTGAATAATATTGTTGACGATCTTTTCGGTGAGAAAATAGATATTATTACATGGGATGAAAATCCTGCGATTTATATTGAAAATGCATTAAGTCCTTCAGAGGTGATATCTGTCCGCGTAAACGAAGGCGAAAAGAGTGCAAAAGTTATTGTTCCTGATGATAAGCTTTCACTTGCTATTGGTAAAGAGGGGCAGAATGCACGTTTGGCAGCAAGGCTTACCGGATATAAAATAGATATTAAAAGCGAATCTCAGGCATTGGATGCATATGATGATGATTATGAATATGATTATGCCGTCGGAGATGGTTTTGAAGATTATAGGGATAGCTATCGCGATGATTATAATGATGATGAATATCGCGACGAATATGATGACGAAGAAGGCTATCGCGATGGATATGATGACGAAGAATATCGTGATGGATATGACGACGAAGAAGGTTATCGCGATGGATATGATGAAGAAGGCTATCGCGATGAATATGATGATGAAGAATATCGTGATGGATATGATGACGAAGAAGGTTATCGCGATGGATATGATGATGAAGAATATCGTGATGAATATGATGACGAAGGCTATCATGACAATGAAGAAGATGAGGATTACACGGACGATGATTCAAAGAATGACTCTGATGAATAAATGTGTATGTTAAAAGTATGAAATATTTATATAAGCTCCTTGCGGATGTGCCTATGATTTGAATCCGAAAGATTTAAGCATAAGCTGATTCGGATATTGCACTAAGTCTTGCAGGAGTCAGGCTGGAATCGTTATGATTTTAATATATATGATAGTAAATAGGATGTGATGAGATGGCAAAGAAAGCACCAATTAGAAAATGTATAGGATGCGGAGAATTAATTCCGAAAAAACAGATGCTTAGAATTGTTAAAAACAAGGACGGAGAAATTAAGACTGATATTACAGGTAAAGAAAACGGTCGCGGCGCATATTTGCATTTGAGTGAGGATTGCTTTAATAAAGCTGTTAAGTCAAAAGGTTTGGAACGATCTTTTAAAATGTCCATCGATGCGGATATTTATGATCGGTTGAAGAAGGAGCTGATGGACATTGAAGCAGAATAAAGCCCTGTCGATGATTGGAATTGCAACTAAGGCAGGCAAGATTGTTACAGGAGAATTCTCCACAGAAAAGGCTGTGAAGGAAGGAAAAGCATACCTGGTAATTGTAGCAGAGGATGCATCAGATAACACGAAAAAGAAGTTTCAAAACATGTGTGATTACTATCAGACATCGATATGTTTTTTTGCAGATAAGACAGGTCTGGGGAATGCATGTGGAAAGGAATTTCGGGCAAGTCTTGCAGTTGTTGATGATGGACTTGCGAATGCTGTGAAGAAACAGATTGATTTATTGGATAATTTGGAGGTGTAAGATTTGGCAAAAGTCAGAGTGTATGAATTAGCGAAGAGTATAAATAAAGATAGTAAAGAGATAATAGAGTTTTTGAAAAATAATGGTGTTGAAGTGAAAAATCACATGAGTTCGGTGTCGGATGAAGATGCTGAAAAAGTAATAAATAATTTGAAAGGTGCTACTTCAGCAACATCATCAAAAACTGTATCGGTTCCTAAGGAGCAAAAAGGAAATGTTGAGACTAAGAAAGAAAATGGTCGTATTGAACAGCATGAGAGTAATAAGTCGAGTGGAGGGAAAATAATAGATAGTCCAATCAGAGTGGATTCTGAGAGACAAGACGGAGACCGCCCTGTAAGGCGAGACGGAGACCGTCCTGTCAGAAGAGATGGTGAGAGACGAGACGGAGACCGCCCTGCAAGACGAGACGGAGATCGCCCGAGACGAGACGGAGACCGTCCTGTCAGAAGAGATGGTGAGAGACGAGACGGAGACCGCCCTGTAAGACGAGACGGAGATCGTCCTGTCAGAAGAGATGGTGAGAGGCGAGACGGAGATCGCCCTGTAAGACGGGACGGAGATCGTCCTGTCAGAAGAGATGGTGAGAGGCGAGACGGAGATCGACCAAGACGAGACGGAGATCGCCCTGTCAGAAGAGATGACCGTGGCGGCAGGCCATCAGGAGAGAGACGAGATGGTGACCGTGGTGTCAGAAGAGATGGCGACAGACGGGAATTGGGTAATAATGGTGGAAGACGAGACAGAAGAGATGAAAGAATTTCCATGCCCGCACCGATGGATCGTGCTTCTATGGATAGAGACCGTATGGAAAGACATAAGGATAAGAGAGAAAGAGATAAGACGTCTCAGTTTGAGGATGGCGACAGCAGAAAGAGAAATCGTAAGAAGAGTAATAATGAGCATTTTACGGTAAAGGGAACAAAACCGGTTAACAAACCTCAACCAAAGCCTAAAAAGGAGGAGCCTGCCGAACCTGTGATTCGTACAATAGAGCTTCCTGAAGTTCTGTCAGTACGTGATCTTGCTGATAAATTGAAGGTGCCGGCATCACAGCTTATCAAGAAGATGTTCATGGCGGGAGAAATTGTTACGGTTAATACAGACCTTGACTTTGATAAGGCAGCAGAGATTGCTTTGGAGTATAACTGTATTGCAGAGGAAGAAGTTAAAGTAGATGTTATCGAAGAGATGCTTCGTGAGGAAGAAGAGGATGAATCATTACTTAAAGAACGTCCGCCGGTTGTCTGCGTAATGGGTCACGTCGATCATGGTAAGACATCTTTACTCGATGCAATTAGAGAGACTTCTGTTACATCAGGCGAGGCCGGAGGAATCACACAGCATATTGGTGCATATACCGTAGATGTTGATGGTCAGCAGATTACATTCTTAGATACTCCGGGACATGAAGCATTTACAGCAATGCGTATGCGTGGTGCTCAGTCGACAGATATCGCAATCCTTGTTGTTGCGGCAGATGATGGTGTTATGCCACAGACTATCGAGGCTATTAACCATGCTAAAGCTGCAGGTATTGAGATAATTGTTGCGGTTAACAAAATCGATAAAGAGAGTGCCAATGTAGACAGAGTTAAGCAGGAGCTCATGGAATATGAACTTGTTGCAGAGGATTGGGGAGGATCAACGGTGTTCTGCCCTGTATCTGCACATACCAAGGAAGGTATTGATAACCTTCTCGAAATGATACTGTTAACTGCTGAGGTTCTTGAACTTAAGGCTAATCCGAACAGAAAGGCAAGAGGTATAGTTATAGAGGCTGAGATTGATAAGGGAAGAGGTTCGGTAGCGACTGTGTTAGTTCAGAAGGGTACACTAAAAAAGGGTGAGACCATTTCGGTAGGAAAGGCTTATGGGCATATAAGAGCAATGATCAATGATAAGGGCCAGGAGGTAAGTGAAGCAGGTCCTTCTACACCTGTCGAGATTCTTGGTCTTCATGATGTTCCGGCTGCCGGAGATATTTTTGTAGCTACAAAGAACGAGAAGGAAGCAAGATCTATGGCAGAAACATTTATAGCCGTGGATAAAGAAAAGCTTCTTGCAGAGACTAAGGTTAAGATGTCTTTGGATGATTTGTTTACACAGATTCAGGCAGGTAATGTTAAGGAACTCAATCTTGTTGTTAAAGCTGATGTACAGGGATCTGTTGAAGCTGTTAAGCAAAGCTTACTTAAGCTTTCTAATGAAGAGGTTGTTATTAAGATAATACATGCGGGTGTCGGAGCAATTAATGAATCAGATGTTACTCTTGCATCTGCATCTAATGCAATTATTATAGGATTTAATGTAAGACCTGATGCTCAAGCCAAGGAACTTTCAGAACGAGAGAAGGTTGATCTTAGACTTTATAAGGTTATCTATGATGCGATAGCTGATATTGAGGCAGCTATGAAGGGTATTCTTGATCCTATATTTGAGGAACAGGTAACAGGACATCTTATTGTTCGTCAGACATTTAAGGCGTCAGGTGTTGGTACTATTGCAGGCTGTTTTGTTCTTGATGGTCTTATCAGACGTGGCTCATCTGTACGTGTTACCAGGGATGAGGAACAGATATATGAGGGACCTATTGCATCACTGAAACGATATAAGGATGATGTAAAAGAAGTGAAGAACGGCTTTGAGTGTGGAATCGTTCTTGAGGACTTTAATGACCTTAGAGAGGATGACGCAATAGAAGCTTATGAGATGGTAGAGGTGCCAAGGTAATTTAACAGTACGCGTATTTATTCAGCTATGCTTAGATACGCGACAGGCATAGTGCTCACGCACATTCAGGTATGCCTGTAGTCTTTAAGGGATAGGACAAGAAATATGTTTATTTATAGAAAGTAAGGAAGAATATGAGACATAACAGTATAAAAAATACCCGTATTAACGGGGAGGTGCAGAAGGAGTTGTCAAAGATAATCTCGTATGAGATAAAGGATCCGAGAATTGCAGAGATGACTTCCGTAACCTCGGTGGATGTGACACCGGATTTGAAGGAATGTAAGGTGTATATATCGGTTTTAGGAGATGATAAGGCTAAGCAGGATACTATTGCAGGTCTTAAAAGTGCGACCGGATATATAAGAAGACAGCTTGCTGCAGGGATTAATCTTAGAAATACACCGGAACTGACATTCCACCTTGATGAATCTATTGAATACGCTATCAATATGTCTAAGAAGATTGATGACGTAATGGGCGAGATTAACAATAAAGATGAGTGATTCTATTATATTATGTTGATTAGCTTATATAGGACGATGATTAGACCAATATAAAAGCTGGACGGACGGGGATAGCTATGAACGATTTTTTAAGAGAAATTGAAAAGGCAAATTCAATTGTTCTGTTAGGACATACGAGACCGGATGGGGACTGTGTAGGTTCCTGTCTCGGTGTGTACAATTATGTGATTGACAATTACAAGGATAAGGAGATAGATATTTATCTGGATGATTTCAAGCAGGAATTTATGTTTCTTAGAGGAGCTGATAAGATACTACATCAGAAGAAAGATAAAATCTATGATCTTTGTATATCAATAGACAGCGGGGATCTTGACAGGCATGGAGAATTTGTTACATATTTTAATACAGCTAAGCGAACAATGAGCGTTGATCATCATATCAGCAATGAAGGTTTTGGAGATGTGAGTTTCCTTAAGACTGAGTGCAGTGCGGCGGCAGAGGCCCTTTTCACACTATTTGAAGAAGATAAGATAGGGCAGGAGTGTGCTGAGAGTCTTTATCTTGGAATTGTTCATGATACCGGAGTGTTCAAGTTTTCCAATACGACCAGACAGACTATGGAGATTGCCGGGAAGTTGATTGAAAAAGGTGCAAGAAGTACATTTGTGATTGATGGTACATTTTATAAGAAGACATTCAAACAGAATAAAATGCTGGCAAAGGCATTGGAAGCTTCGTTTCTTATGTTTGATGGCAAAGTCATCGTATCTTGTCTTACAAAGGATGTTTTTGATGAAAATGATGCTACGAATCTTGATACCGATGGAGTTGTTGATGCTCTAAGGATTACAGATGGTGTAGAGGCTGCACTTTGGATGTATGAATATCCTAAGGCAGGAACATTTAAATGTTCACTCAGATCCAATGAACTTGTGAATGTTAATCTTGTTGCCGGTGCTTTTGGCGGTGGCGGTCATGTGAGGGCTGCAGGTTGTGAGATAGAAGGAGATAAGGATAAGATAATCCTCAAAGTTACAGATCTTATAAAGGAGCAGTTAGACTCGTATAATAAATTGTGAAACATATTCCGGATATGCCGGGCGCAGAAGAAACGGTGAAGATATATAAGACTTGCAAGCGAGTCTTATAATAAGCGGTGATCTCATTGTGGACAGAGGTTACATAAATTATTTGATTTTCAACAGGTGGTGGCAATTGTGTACGATGGTATAATTAATGTGTATAAGGAAAGGGGATATACTTCATTTGATGTGGTTGCAAAGCTTCGGGGAATCTTGAAGCAAAAAAAAATCGGACACACCGGAACCTTGGATCCGGATGCGGAAGGTGTGCTTGTAGTGTGTCTCGGAAAGGCTACAAAGCTTTGCGACATATTGACGGATAAGGACAAGCGTTATGATGCGGTTTTGTTACTTGGTAAGACCACTGATACCGAAGACAGTTCAGGAAAAATACTTTCGGAACATGAGGTTACCGTTTCGGAGGAGGAAGTCAGGGAAGCCGTGATGTCGTTTGTCGGAGAGTATGACCAGATACCACCTATGTATTCTGCTATTAAAGTAAATGGCAAAAAGCTTTATGAGCTTGCCAGACAGGGCGTGGAAATTGAGCGGAAGCCGAGACGTGTGGTAATTAATGATATTGATATTACAGAAATAAATCTTCCGTATGTGAGATTCTCTGTATCGTGCGGAAAGGGCACTTATATTCGAAGCTTGTGCAGGGATATAGGAGAGAAGCTTTCGTGCGGCGGAATTATGGATGGACTTATCAGAAGCAGCGTCAATGCATCAGAGACGGGAATGAAATTTAAGCTTTCGGATTCTCTGAAGATTTCGGAGATTGAGGCGCTTATAAATAATGGCGGATTTGAAGAACATATTTTAACCATAGATAAAATGTTTCCTAATCTCTGTAAGACCATAGTTACAGGTGATGGTGACAGAAAGCTTAAGAATGGTAATGTTTTATCGGTTAATGATTTTCAATCTGTTAATAATGATGACGATAAAGATGTTTATGGTATAAAAGAAGAAAAATCTTATACTATTCCGGAAAAAAAGGATGGATTGGATTGTCTGGTCTATAATTCACAAGGGATATTTACGGCTATATACCGATACAATGAAGAGATACATGGCTGGAAGGTTTATAAGATGTTTGCATAACGGCGAAACATAGGAGAAAAGTATGATATATTTACAGGATGAAGAAGCAGGAAAGTTTCATACAAGTAATACTGCGATTGCACTCGGAAAGTTTGATGGGATACATCTCGGACATCAGATGCTTCTTTCCAGAATGCTTGAGGAGAAGAAAAAGGGAAGAACTACGGTTGTTTTTACATTTGGAAGTAATCCGTTCACGGTTCTTTCTGGTGGTTCGCAGAAGGTGATATACACAGCTGAGGAAAAAGCGTATTATTTTTCAGAGTTTGGCGTAGATGTGCTTTTGGAGTATCCTTTTACTAAAGAGTTTGCATCTATTTCTCCGGAGGAATTTGTGAGAGATTGTATAGTAGAACAGTTAGGAGTTCGTTCAATATACGTGGGCGAAGATTTTCATTTTGGTAAAGGCAGGAGCGGTAACGTCGGAGTTTTGAAGGAACTCGGAGAACAGTATTATTTTGAAGTGCATGACCTTCAGAAGAAAACGCTGCATGGCAGAGTCGTAAGTTCTACGGCTATTAGGGATATGTTAGAGACAAAGTTTCATGCAGCTAATGAGATGCTCGGTAATCCTTATTTTGTGTATAGTCAGGTGGTGCATGGAATGCATCTCGGAAATACAATAGGTTTTCCGACTATTAATCAGGAACTTTCGCCTAATAAACTTACGCCGAGGACGGGTGTTTATGCAGGACGTGTAACCATTGGAGATAAAGTGTACAAAGCGATAAGCAATCTGGGAGTAAAACCTACGGTAACAGATTCCCATCATGTCGGACTTGAGACACATATACTTGATTATTCGGGAGATTTGTATGGAGAGTATGTAAAGACAGAGCTTTTATTTTATATCCGTCCTGAGGAAAAGTTCAATGATGTGAATGAATTAAAAAGGCAGATTAAGGATGATATCCGGATGATGCTTGAGAATGTCTGACTACCGGGAATATATAAATTCAGCCTGTCAATAAAATATACTTGACAGGTCTTTTGTTTTTGTGTATACTTGCATTTGTTGTTTGTAAAGTGTTTTTGTTTTACAACTGCCTGAACAGATTTACAAGTTATTAACTTGCAATTTCGTAAGTTCATTTGAAGGATGTGTATTTTATGGAGAAGATTGTAAGACGGGCATTGTTATATGATTTTTACGGAGAACTTCTGACGGAACATCAGAAGAATATATATTCGGATTACGTGCTCAATGATCTATCATACACAGAAATCGGAGTTAATGAAGGAATAAGCAGACAGGCGGTGTACGAGCTCATTAAGAGATGTGATGGCATACTTGAGGATTATGAGAATAAGTTAAAGCTTGTCGACAAGTTTCTTGATACTAATGAAAGAATAAGCAGGATTCATGATCTGGCAGAAGAATTGATGGATAATACAACCGATGATATATTGAAGAAGAAGATAAGTGAGATTGAGAAGATATCTAAGGATATATATGAAAGCTATTGAATGAATTTTCATGCCGGATAAATATCCGGGTCATGATTTTGTAATATTATTGTATAGATGTGATATAGCGTAATGTTTTTAGTATGTTTGATTGGATGTTTTTTTGGGAGGTAATGTATGGCGTTTGAAAGTATATCAGACAAATTACAGAATACTTTTAAAAAGTTAAGAAGTAAAGGAACACTTACTGAGGAAGATGTCAAGGAGGCAATGAAGGATGTTAAGCGTGCTCTTCTTGAAGCTGATGTCAACTTTAAAGTTGTTAAACAGTTTATTAATGCGGTAAGTGAGCGGGCTGTTGGTGAGGATGTACTCAAAGGTCTTAATCCAGGTCAAATGGTAATTAAGATTGTTAAGGAAGAGATGGATAAGTTGATGGGCTCTGAAACAGAGGAAATCAAACTATTGCCATCTAATGAAGTAACAGTCATAATGATGTGCGGTCTTCAAGGTGCAGGTAAGACGACAACCGTTGCCAAGCTTGCCGGTAAGTACAAGGAGAAAGGTAAGAATTGTCTTCTTACAGCCTGTGACGTATATAGACCTGCGGCTATCAAACAGCTACAGATCAACGGAGAAAAGCAGGGGATTCCGGTGTTTACCATGGGAGACCAGAATTCACCGGTAGATATAGCTAAGGCGGCCGTGGAGCATGCGGCTAAGAATAATATAAGAATAGTATTTCTCGATACTGCAGGTCGTCTACATGTTGACGAAGAGATGATGGAGGAACTTAAAGCCATCAAGGAGAATGTTGCGGTTACATACACAATATTAACTGTGGATGCAATGACAGGTCAGGATGCAGTCAATGTTGCAACAAGTTTTAATGAGCAGATTGGAATAGATGGTGTTATTCTTACCAAGTTAGATGGTGATACACGTGGTGGTGCGGCTCTTTCGATACGTGCAGTTACCGGAAAGCCTATATATTATGCAGGAATGGGTGAGAAACTGTCAGATCTTGAGCAGTTTTATCCATCCAGAATGGCCAGTCGTATTCTGGGAATGGGTGATGTGGAGTCACTTATTGAGAAGGCTGAGGCAGCTATTGATGAAGAGAAAGCCAAGGAGATGGAGCAGAAGATCAAGAAAGCATCCTTTGATTTTAACGACTTTCTTGACAGCATGGCTCAGATGGAGAAGATGGGTGGCATACAGGATATGCTTTCCATGCTTCCCGGAATGGGTAATCAGTTGAAAAATATTGAGATAGATGAGAAACAGATTAACAGACCAAAGGCCATCATTCTTTCAATGACGCCGGAGGAGAGAAGCAATCCTGATATTATTAATCCGAGCCGAAAGAGAAGAATTGCTAATGGGGCAGGAGTTGATATAAGTGAGGTCAATCGATTAATCAAACAGTTTGAACAGTCAAGAAAGATGATGAAGCAGATGAACGGTTTGATGGGCGGAAAGCATAAGGGACGTTTTCGCATGCCATTTGGTTTTTGAGTAAGGTAATAACCCCAATGTGGTGTTACACATATATTTAGCAGCACATACTGTGCAGAATTAAAAGGAGGTGAAAGTTGACATGGCAGTAAAGATGAGATTGAAGAGAATGGGATATAAGAGACATCCTTTTTATAGAGTTGTAGTTGCAGACGCACGTTCTCCAAGAGATGGTAGATTCATCGAGGAAATCGGAACTTATGATCCTAATCAGGAACCTAGCGTAGTTAAGATTGACGCTGAGGCAGCTAAGAAGTGGCTTGCTAATGGTGCACAGCCTACAGATACTGTTGCTAAGCTTTTGAAACAGGCTGGAATTGAGAAGTAGGGAGGATATTTGTAGATGAAGGAATTAGTAGAAGTTATTGCAAAATCCCTAGTTGATCATCCGGAGGCTGTGGAGGTCATCGAGACTATAAAAGAGGACGCTATTTATATTGAATTAAAGGTTGCCCAGGATGATATGGGCAAGGTTATCGGTAAGCAGGGAAAGATTGCGAAGTCAATTCGTACAGTTGTTAAAGCTGCTGCCTCTAAGGGTGATAAGAAGGTAATTGTGGACATAAAATAAGTCCCATTGAGCTGCCGGTATGGCAGCTCATTTTATAACCGGGTAAGATGTCACCCTCTTATAAATGAATCACCTAATGAATCATATGTGAGAGTATGTAATAATACTTTGGAGGGTGGTAATCTGTTTTTCAGTTTTAAGCCCTAAGAGAACTACAGGAATGTGCAGATGATGACAGACCGAATTATGCACATTCCATGGCAAGAATGCTTGAGGCGTTCTTGAAGGAGGATATATGGAAGATATGTTTCAGGTGGGAATCATTACATCTCCGCATGGTGTTAAAGGGGAAGTAAAGGTATTTCCAACAACTGATGATAACAATAGATTTAAAAAGCTTAGAGATTGTTATATTGAGTATAAGAATGAATTGATGCCTGTAAAGGCATCCGGTTGTAAATTTTTTAA
>CAJOLO010000033.1 GCA_905235345.1 uncultured Lachnospiraceae bacterium | reverse complement strand
GCCTCAATATATTCTCTTGTAGCTTCCTGGAATGCCCACTGGCACTCTGTATTAACGTTTATCTTAGATACACCAAGTGAAATAGCTTTTGTAATCTGGTCATCAGGAATACCTGTACCACCATGAAGAACAAGCGGCATAACTCCTGTCTTTTCCTGAATTGCTGCTAATGTATCAAATGAAAGTCCTGCCCAATTCTCAGGATATGCACCATGAATATTACCAATACCTGCAGCAAGGAAATCAATACCAAGATCAGCAATCTGCTTGCATTCATTAGGATCTGCACACTCGCCTGCACCGATAACTCCATCTTCCTCACCACCGATAGAACCAACTTCTGCCTCTATAGAAAGGCCAAGCTGATGAGCTACATTAACAAGCTCCTTAGTCTTCTCGATATTTTCCTCAAATGGAAGTGATGAACCATCAAACATGATTGATGTAAATCCTGCCTTGATACATTTATAACATCCATCATATGTACCGTGATCCAAATGAAGCGCTACAGGAACAGTGATTCCCAGTTCCTCATCCATAGCCTTAACCATTGCTGCAACAGTCTTGAAGCCTGTCATATACTTTCCTGCACCCTCAGATACACCAAGAATAACCGGACTGTTTAACTCCTGTGCTGTCAAAAGAATTGACTTTGTCCACTCAAGATTGTTGATATTGAACTGACCTACTGCATACTTTCCTGCTTTTGCTTTCTTAAGCATCTCTGTTGCTGATACTAACATGTTATAAAATCCTCCGTATAATTAAATTTGCAGCTTATCTAAAAATCATATTTAAAATAGCTACATTAAATTTGTACATCTATTATACTCTAACCATTAAAAAAATGAAAGAGAAACTTTACAGGTTTTGCAATGTTTATAAATAATTATCACTTTTTGGCTAATATTACTGCACCTATAACAATTACAATTACTAAGATAGACAATATAACTCCGATAATGATTTCTTTATATTCAGACATAAACATTTTTATCGAACTTTTTTTCTCATCTTCTTCATCTTCATTAGCATCGTCCTCATCATCGGAATCATCATATGCGATCTGTGTCGATGGTTCAGCCTCAGTTGTTACTTCTTCCGTTATCTGCTCTGTACTAATTTGCTCTTCACTTGTATTCTCCTCTGAAGTACCACCCATAATATCCCATACCGTTTCTGCACCAGCGGATGTTTGTGTATTATCAACGGTAGAATTTGATGTGCTTCCACTCTCCTCAGTAGCTTTTTCTTTCTTGTCCTCACCATCATCATATGCACTCTGTGTTTCAGCTTCTGTAGATGCTTCTCTTGTAATACCAAGCTCCTCATCAAATTTTCCATTGAGATAATCCTGATATGCTGCTGACGCACCGCCTGCATCAGGAGAGTAGCCATGTGCTGAAAGCCACGCTTTTGCTTGTGCTTTCTCTTCATCCGTATATGCTTCTGCCTGTCTGTAGGGTAAAACGATTCCTAATATCATTAATATTAATATAGCAATACACTTTATTAATCTTATATTATTTTTTAACTCCATTCTTTTGCTCGTATTCATTTCTATAGTCTCCTAATATTCCTTTTCAATATTATACAAGAAACAAATCGGGCAGTTTCCCACCCGATTAATATTTTTCCCTTACACAAATAGCCAAGACTCGCTTGTTATAATCTATTTATTCAGACTATTCCTTTGATTCACCGTAATTACCATAGTCGCCATAGTAACGTCCATAATAATTTCCGTAATATCCCTTGCCATAATATCCCTTGCCACCCATCTCAACCTTGTTGAGAACTGCACCAAGTATACGACATCCGCTCTGATCCAACTGTTTCTTAACACGTTGAACTACCTTATAGCTTACATTATCCGTCTCAATTACTATAATTGCACCATCACATTCCTTTGCAACAATTGCCGCATCGATAACACTTCCAAGCGGTGGACAGTCAATTATAATATAATCAAAATCCTCACGTTCCTGTTCCAACAATTTCTTAAATCGCTCATTACCCAATAGCTCTGATGGGTTAGGTGCTGCCTGACCTGTAAAAATTACACTTAAATTATCTATATTCGTATCATATATAATCTGATCAAGCTTAGCCTGTCCACTAAGATAATGTGTAAGTCCCTTCGTCTCAATATCAACACCATATCTTACTACCGTAACAGACTTCCTTATATCCGCATCAATGTACAAAACCTTCTTTCCATCCTCAGCCAATGAATTAGCCAGATTAAATGTGACAACAGACTTTCCTTCATTAGGTACAGAACTTGTTACTGCTATTGCTTTAATATTATCTCCCGAAAAACTAATATTTGTTCGAAGTGTCTTATACGCCTCATTAGACTTGAAATCTAATTCTTCCTTTTTTTCAAAATTTATCTTCATAAAATTCACTCTCTCTCTTTTTTCTTAGCATTCTTTTTTCTTTCTTTTCTAGCCCTCGCTACATCCTTATCATGTCCACGAGTAGCCTTCTTAGAGACACCTTCCTGCAAAGGAATAAGTCCAAGAGTATTGATTCCAAGATATTTTTCAACATCTTCTGTTGTATGAATCGAATCGTTCATCATGTAAAGCACAAGTATAACTCCGACAGAAAGCACAAACCCAAGAACTCCGCCAATCACCGCATTTTTCACGAGACTGGGACTTGTTGGATGTTCAGGAACATTACCATAATCAGCTACATTAGGTTTCTCTGTTTCCATAATAGTCCCCATACGTTCTGCTGAAACATCCGTAAGTTTATCAACAATTGTTTTAGCCATATAAGGATCGTTATTATTAACCGTAATATATATAAAACGAGTATTGGTGGGATTATCAACAGACACTGTAGAAACAAACTGCTCATAACTCATGTCCAATTCTAAATCCTCAATTACCTTATCGATAACCGGTCGGCTTGTAATAAACACCTGATAATCCTGAGTCAATGATGAACCGACTTGCAAATCTGTAATTGATGTAATACTTGTTGATTTCGTCATTACATAAAGCAATGATGTAGAGCTGTAAACCGGATTCATAAATGCCGTTGTGTAACCGGCTGCTAATCCGAGTCCCAATGCTGATACCAGAATGATAATCCATATCTTTCCCAAAAGCACAAAAAACAATTCTCTTAAATCAATTTCAATTTCGTCATTTATTTCCTGATTCATGATAGTATAATCTCCTATATTCTTTCTATGTAAACACCAGTTATCAGTTTAATCAAAAATATATTTATTTTCAACCATTTTTTTTGGATTCTCGTTAAAAGTTCTCTGTAAATATTCAACTCCACATTTTTTTTCTATCCATGAAGTATAATCCCTAATATACGGTGCTCTTTCTTCCATATCATGTGCATCTGTACCAAAAAAACTAATATACTCTTCCTTAACAAGTTTCTTGCACCACCTGGCATTCTCGTCAAGCAATCCTCCGTATACACTGGAAATATTCATCTGTAAAAGAACTTCCATCCTGACCAACTCATCTATTCTATCAATATGCTTAAAAAGGCATCTGTATCTCTCTACATGTGCGATTATCGGCCTGAATCTGGCACTTTCAATCTTCTGCATTGCCTCATACATCTGACTATAGCTTGTCCTTATATTAAATTCAACAAGGACATATTTCGTGTCATTCAATGTCTGAATATAACCATCCTTAAGGTCTTGAACTATTCCTTCTTCATACAAAACTTCATTACCAAAATAAAGTCTTAAATCCGGATGTCGTTCTTCTACTAAAACCTTAAATTCCTTATAACGTTCTCGCAATTCTTCTCTTGTACATTTATTTTTACCCCTCATATAATGGGGAGTCAGGATTATATCCCTTGTACCCTCCTGATAGGATAGATCAATCATCGAAAGGGCTTCTTCCATTGTCTGTGCACCGTCATCAACTCCCGGAAGCATATGACAGTGTATATCAAAATACTCCATCCCCGCCACTCCTACTCGTTCGATTTATTCTTCATGGAAATATATACACCTATCAACAACATGGCAAACACCACTGCAAAGGCAGATATACTTGTCATAACCTTAACACTCCACAATATACATTCCATAATGAACAGATATAAATAATCCGGTTCTATATACAAATGCAAATAAGGTTTTGCGAATGCCATGTATGCCGTCACAACAACAATAAGTACACTTGCAACAAGAGTAGCCACTGCAGTATGTTTAATTCCGCGTTCTCTTCTCTGATCCATAAACACCATAAATACTACAGATATTAAAGCATTAAGTATAAACAAGACTCCCACCGACGAAAACATCTGATTATAGCTATTCTTGATATTAGTTATATATGGTGTAACATTACTGTCAGGAATCCTTATGTCAGTCTCTCCATTCAATATCTTTAATGAATTCTGTTTCACTGTAAACAAATAATCCTCATAGCTAACAATGGTTTCCGAAACTGTATTGTTTTCCTTAAACTCATTAGCAAGTTCCGAAATATACTCTGAATATGCATATCTGAAGTAACCACTTGCCTGCATATTCTGCATTATAGCATCTTTATTAAATATACTAATGTATATCCCCATAAATAGATATATCATTATAAATGAAACCGCTGATGTCACTGTTAAAACATTTCTTGTATAGCGGCGAATTCTTCTTCTCCTAGTATGTCCTCGTCTTGCTTTCCTACTCTTAGGCTTTTTAAAAACCATACATTTTGATACCTGCAAAATACAGACACATAATAATGTAAATATTGATGTTATAACAGCTATTACGTTAATTATGTTTATTACCTTATCAGGGATAAGCTGTTCTTTTTTAGACAAATTAAATGTATTATTATCCTTAGTTGTAACAACAATCCCATCATCCCCAAGCTTTACAGATGCATCAGCATCTGACTGCTCCGGTCTTTGTTTTAATTTGTTCTTAGCCTCAGTCTGCCCGGACATACTGTCCCATACGTCCACATCTCCGGCTCTCTTCTCCTCTGAAACATCATCCGAAGAAACACCATCTAACTCACCATCCGAAGAATTATTGCCTTTATCCTTCGCTGTACCATTATCCCCTGATGATACTGATTCATCCTCATCCTCATCTTCATCTTCGTCATAGGCTGTTTGCGAATCTGATGATTTCTTACCTTCTTTCCCAACCTCATATAGATATCCTTGATCTATACCATCCTTGACACTGGCATACATTCTTGAAGCTGCCTCCTGACATTGTTCAGCAGTAAGATCTACTCCATCTTCGCTAAGATAAGCTGTCAAAGAATTAACATAAGCTGTACCGGCGCGATATGTTTTTCCATCATACGTGAATGTTCCACTTGCAGCAGCTATCAATCCGGCCTCACTACTATTGATATCTCCTGCAAATACAACTTTATTGGGGAAAATTGCACAGATAAACACTAATAATACAGATGCAACGATTACTCTACGTGCTTTAATTTTATTATAATTATTGCTATTATCACATCCATTACCTGAATTCATATCTTCCTCCGGTATAACCTTTCTATAAAATCATTGTTAAACCTATTTATTTTTAATTACCCTTTAGCTTTTTACATAACATAAGCTGTTGAACTCAAGTTCAACAGCTTATGCATAAAGCTCATTACTTTATATATCCAAAAACATATTAGTTAAGTGTAGCTGTGATAACCTTAGCATCAACAAGCTTCTTGATACTTGCATTAGCAGTTACATCACCATTAACTACTACATTAGCACCATTAACTGTATAAGTAAGCTGAACTCCGTCTACCTTGAATGATGTAGCTGTAATCTCAGTAAATGCAACACCATTAATTGTTACCTTCTTAACAGATGTAAGAGCAAGAGCAGCAGGTGTGAACTTCTTAGCCTGATCAGCCTTAACTGTAACCTTAACAGATGTAGCCTTGTTAGTCTTAAGATACTCACGAGCCTGAGCAACAGTCTTAGTAGTCTCAGCAGTTCTGTTATTGATTGTCAAAACAACTGAATCTGTATCCTTAAGACCAGCAGCCTTAACAAGTGCCTCAAAATCTGCAGATGCCTTAGTTGTATCAAGCTCAACATCAGCAACGAACTTGTCAGCAGCACCAAGAGCAACAGTTGTACCTAAAACCTTAACAGTTGCCTTAGCTGTCTTGTTAGTACCATCTGTAGACTTAGCTGTGATTGTTGCTGTACCAGGAGCTACAGCTGTAACAGTACCATTAGCAGATACTGTAGCTACCTTAGCATCGCTTGTAGACCATACAAGTTTTTTGTTAGGTTTCTTACCCTTTACCTTAACTTTTGCTGTGATTTTTTCTGTTGCACCAGGATTAATCTTTACATCATTCTTATCAAATGTTACCTTCGTTACCTTACCTGCTACAACCTTAACAGTTACTGTAGCTTTCTTCTTCTTGTTCTTCTTAGATGTTACTGTGATCTTAGCAGTACCAACTTTCTTTGCCTTGATTACACCTTTCTTAGTTACAGTAGCAACACTCTTCTTAGAAGTCTTATAAGTTACCTTCTTGTTAGCTGCCTTGTTAGGTGTAACAGTTACAGTTGTCTTCAGGGTAGCTTTCTTACCCTTTGTTAATGTGATCTTCTTAGAATTAGTCAACTTATTTACAGAAGTGACCTTCTTAACATTGACCTTTGCGTTTGCTGTAGCGCCAGCCCCAAAACTAAGTGACAAAGCTAAGGCAAGAGCAACTGCAGCGCTTTTTACCATTTTCTTCATGTCAATATCCTCTCCTTTATTTTTTATTTCATGTGATAGAATACAACATAATATAAAATTTGTCAACAGAAAATCTTAAAATAGTTAATTTTTCCATATTGAATAAATTTTCTACAAAGCCTCCTGAAATATTAAACGATACTTACAAAATATCGTAAATACACGTTTCTTTTAAATGTTGAATGCTTGATAAATCTACTGACGACTGTGATATTGCAGTCTTCATACCGCAGACCGCGATATGATAATTATGTTCAAAATCAAAAGATTTAACATATATTTTATCATCATGAATCCATTTCACAGAATCATCAATAAAAAGCTTATCTTCTTTTACCAATATGTCAACAGATGAAGCAATATTTATTCTGAATGAGTCAAATGACACCGCAAGTCCTTCTCCCAAATATTTCACATATGCCTCTTTCAACGTCCAATACTCGAGAAATCGTCTGTTACGTTTCTCCTCACTGCCCGCATTAATTATATCTTCATATTCTTCTTTACAAAAAAATCTTTCAGCTACAGACATTCTGCCGTACTTTAATCTTTCTATATCTATGCCCACAGGATAATCGCTTACCGCAAGAACTGCATAGTCGCCGGAATGTGACAGATTAAAATGCAGGTTACTGTCTTTGATAAATGGTTTTCCCCGGTCATTATACTCGAACTCAACTCTATTGAGCGAAGTATCCAAATAATTACCAAGACAATGACAAAGAAAAGCTCCGATCAGAATCTGTTTATCCGCAAGTTCTCGTTGCTTTAATCTGTCGACCTTGTCTTTCCTGTCTTTCGATAATTTTTCATATAATGCAAGTGACTGCTCTTTAGAGCAGTCACAGTTTAAATTCATATAATAACAATCTAACATTCTTATATCAGCCCTTTTCTCTTAAAGAACACCATACATAATACAACAATCATAACCGATAATATCACGACACTGAGATAACCGTATTTCCATGAAAGTTCCGGCATATTGGAAAAATTCATTCCATACCATCCCACTATCAAAGATAATGGCAGGAATATCGCAGTTACCACAGTAAAAAGTTTCATTATATTATTGAGGCTATAGGAAAGTATTGCATCCTGGGTCTCCTGCAACTGAACAGCATACTCTTTGAGCTGTTTCACATTCTCCATAAGCCTTTGCACTCTCTTGGAAAATACATCGAATCCTCTTATATTATTATCAGGAAACATATCCGTTTCATTATCATATAGAATTTCACCCACATCCGCCAACTGATCATAATAATTCCAGATATACATGAGTTCTTTTTTTATTGAAAGAATCTCATTAATAAAATTCGTATTAATGGCTTCATTCAATATATCATCCTCCAGAAGACTCATGTTATGTTCCATATTTTCAAGTAATCTCCTGTCATTTACTATCAATATATCAAGAAAATGATACAGGAATTTTTCAGGAAACGTATTGATATACCTCTTGTCTCCTCTTCCTTTTACAACATGTTCTTCATTGTCATAATAAGACACAACCGCTTCGAATGTTTTTTTTATGCTGTTATCAGAATCCTTAACAGAAACTATCAGCACCATATCGTTTCTTACATACAAGGCAAGTCTGTTCTTATCACCAAAAACATTCGAGAAATTAATAATATCCAATACCACGAAAACAAGCTTATCCGATACATACGTATTGTTTCTGAAATTATACTGATTCTCATTGCACTCAAAAAGGGTGGACTTCGGTACATCATACATAACATAATCGTCAGAAAGCTCCGTAAATGTAATAAACTCCACCCGACCACGCTTCAATTCATATAGCATCAAAACGCCTCCAAATAAAAATCAAGAAAAAATATTATTAAAAAATTCCGTAAGAGCTTCAATAATTTTCTGAAAGAAATTCTTAGCCTTTTCCTTATCTATACCCATGTCCTCAAGCTTGTTAAACAAATCCTTTGCCTGAGCTTTCATACTGTCTATATCAAGATCAAGGTCATTAATCTTCTTCATAAGTGAGATTATAGTGTCTTTCTCCTCCTGGGTGACTGTAATTCCAAGTTCGGATGCTCCCTGATCAATAGCCTTGCTGATTGCCTCTTCATTATCAAGATTCTCCTCAACAACTTTAGCTTTTACAAATGCAATAAGCTGCTCAACATCTTCCGCATTTACATTGCCATCCTGCGCCATCTGACTTGTAACAACAAGCTCATTCACCGCAGTATCCATACTTTCTGCCGAGATTGTCTCTCCGGTAAGTTCGGAATAAGCTTTCATGGCTCCCACCAAAGCAGCTGTACCTGTTATCTCAAACGGTCCGGCTACTATCACATCAGCATCCTTTATTCCGGCAGTGATAAGTGCATTGGTATACATGCCCGGGGTACAATACGAAATATTCTTGGTCTCAACATCGATGCCGTCACCCTCCTGACCTATAACCACTACAACAGACGAAAGAGCTCTCGAACCTATAACGCCGGCATCAAGATAATCTCCTAGATACTTATGCTCATCAGCATTAGTAATCTCTCCTACTGTATAATCCTCAAGATCCTCCTCATCTATACCAAGAAGACTCATAACCTTTTCCTTCTCATCATCCTCAAGATCTGCTCCAAATGATACATATACATCCTCAGGTGCCGCATCTGAAACAGCATCTGCCTTAGTATTAAGTCCTGCTACAGGAAGTGTTATGACCATTGTTGCAGCAAGCAAACCCGCTGCCACGCTCTTATATATCTTTCTCATTATCTTATTCTCCTTTATATTACCTTTTCATACCATTGTTCACATATTATCTTATCACTATCATATTACTGTAACGAATCAGGTATTATCGTACAACTGTCAATTATATTAGTACAGTCGAAAGTTTACCACCTCATCATCGATACGTCAAATGAAGAATTTCTTAAATCCGCTTTTTATTCATCCCTATTGTGCCCTACTCCCAGGAATCTCACAGCATAATAGATTATCTGTGAAATAGTCGTAACAAGTGCTGCAACATATGTCATTGCTGCCGCCGAAAGTACCTTCTTTGCACCTTTATAATCCTGCTCATCAAATATACCGCTGTCTCTTATTACCGAAAGTGCACGACCCGATGCATCAAATTCCACAGGAAGAGTTACCAGCTGGAATAATGCCACCAAAGAAAAAAGCAGTATTCCAAAGAATATCAGACTTTTTCCGAAAGTTCCTGCAAACAGGCATCCGATAATGATCATTAACGGTCCCACATTAGAACCAATGTTACATGCCGGAATAATTGCATTTCTTATCTTTATAGGAGTATAATCCTCAGCATGCTGAACCGCATGTCCTGCCTCATGAGCCGCAACTCCCACCGCACCGATCGACGTCGAATTATATACCGATGAAGATAATCTGATAACATTATCTCTCGGATCATAATGATCCGTAAGCTCTCCCGATATATGTTCAATCTTTACATATGTCAAGCCATTACGATCGAGTATCATTCTTGCCGCCTGTTCTCCCGTCATACCTCTGGAATTACTAATCCTGTTATATTTATTAAATGTTCCTTTCACTTTAATCTGTGCCCATAAGCCCAGCAGCATGGCCGGAAGAAGAAACAGCAGATAAGACAGATAGCCGCCATAATAACCTCCGTAACCTCTGTATCCGCCATAATAGCCACCCATTAATATCATTCCCAACATTCTGATCACTCCTTGTAAGTCATTAACTATGACATATACCTTTACCGCATTGATTCCAATTACCGCTTTTTCAGGAAAATACCATAGCATCTTGTTAATATTTTATCCTAAGATATTACATATATGTGTTTATTTTGTGTTTTTCATATACAATTCACAAAAAAACAACATATAATGCCGAGACAAATATCATCTTCTTATCCTGCTTACACAGTCCCGCCAGCCTTTATAAAGTTTCTCCCGTCTGTCATCATCAAATGATGGAAGATATTCCTTATCGACCTGCCAATTGCTCTTTATTTCATCAACATCTGCATAATATCCAACCGAAAGACCTGCAAGATATGCTGCTCCGAGAGCAGTTGTCTCTGCCACAACCGGACGGACAATCTTACCGTTTAATATATCAGCCTGAAACTGCATTAAGAAGTTGTTGGCAGATGCTCCTCCGTCTACTTTAAGAGATTTCACAGTGATTCCCGCATCTTCCTCCATCGCCCGTATGACATCCAATGACTGATATGCCAGGGATTCAAGTGTTGCCCTGACAAAATGAGCGTTACTTGTCCCTCGTGACAATCCGAACACCGCACCTCTTGCATATGCATCCCAATACGGAGCTCCAAGTCCTGTAAATGCGGGAACAACATATACGCCGCCACTGTCGCTTATCGAGTTGGCAAGAGCCTCCGTCTGTGCAGGTTCATTTATAAGCTTCATCTCATCCCGCAGCCATTTAATTGCGGCTCCTGCAACGAACACGCTGCCTTCTAAGGCATATCTTGCCGTCAAGTCCCACGGCAATTGTCGTCAGCAGACCATTCTTTGAAGTTATCGCTTTGTCTCCGGTATTTAAAAGAAGGAAACAACCTGTTCCGTAAGTGTTCTTTCCTTCGCCCTCCTCAAAACAGCACTGTCCGAAAAGCGCCGCCTGCTGGTCGCCTGCTATTCCGGCAATCGGAACCTCCGCACCGATAATACCCGGATCCGTATATCCATATAAATATGAAGAGTCCTTTACCTCAGGAAGCATACAAGCGGGAATATCGAATTTCTTTAGCAGTTCTTTATCCCAACACAGATCATGAATATTGTAAAGCATCGTTCTGGAAGCATTGGTAACATCCGTTGCAAATATGCGTCCGCCTGTCAGCTTGTAAAGCAGCCATGTATCCACGGTTCCGAACATCAGCTCACCGTTTTCCGCTCTTTGTCTCGCACCGTCAACATTATCCAATATCCATTTTATCTTGGTAGCGGAAAAATACGGATCAACTATAAGTCCGGTCTTTTGAAGAATCACCCTGTCATAGCCTTCATTTTTAAGCTCCTCCACATAATCCGCAGTTCTTCTGCACTGCCAGACAATTGCGTGATATATGGGCTTTCCGGTATCCTTTTCCCACACAATAGTTGTTTCTCTCTGATTCGTTATTCCTATTGCAGCCAACTCTGATGCCGTTATGGATTTCTTTTCCATAGCCTCTGTAATGACACTTGCCTGCGATACCCATATCTCATCTGCATCATGCTCTACCCATCCTGATTTTGGAAAATACTGTTCAAATTCGCGCTGTGCCATAGAAATAATATTCCCCTGCTTATCAAATATAATGCACCTGGAACTTGTCGTTCCCTGATCCAGAGCCATAAGATATTTCTTCATTACGAATTCCCCCTTCTTTGTTTCAATCAATTTACAGCACCTCAAATCTGTCAATATCTACAATGGCATGATATTTTATTTCGCGATTCACTGTCCGCTCATGTTCGATGCCATCATTCCCTCTAATATCGTCAGAGCCGCAACCGGGCTTTTCATTAATCGCTCCCTTAACACTTAAATTATCGACTATATCCTCTATTCGTTTTCGTATATCCTTCTCCTTTAACCTGACCTCATAGGGAACCACAACATCAAAAATAAGATTGGTGTATCCCTCGCACTCTGCCATACGAAAATCATGAATTGATATATCTCCGTGAATATCTTCCCTTATTCTTTTAAGCACTTCTTTTTTTACCATTTCAACGTTCTCATCGTTCATCCTTACCGGATCCATATGGATAACCGAATCACAAGTAAGAACCTCCTTAAGCTCGTGCTCAATATGGTCAATAAGGTCATGTACCTCGAACATATTACGGTCGCCCGGCACCTCAGCATGCAGCGAAATCATTCTGCTGTCCGGTCCGTAATCATGTACTATAAGGTCATGGATACCTATTATCATGTCATGCGAAAGCACAATATCCTCCACCTGCTTTACAAACTCAGGATCAGGAGGCAAACCCAGCAGAGGATCTATTGTATCTCTTGCGGCTTCATAGCCAGCATAAAGAATGAATACCGCGACTATAACACCACCATATCCATCCATGTTTATTCCGGCAAATCTTAATACAACCATCGAAATCAACACAACTGATGTAGCCGCCACATCTGACAAGGAATCCTTAGCCACCGCCAGCATCGAGGACGAGTTGATCCTCTTTCCTATTCTGTCATTATAATATGCCATATATATTTTTGTTAAAATGGATATTCCAAGAATAACAAATGCAAAAACACTTGTATCCACGTCTTCCGGATGAAATATTCTGATAACGGAATTCTGAAGCAATTCCAATCCCATAAGAAAAATTGCAATCGACACAACAAAACCGGCAATGTATTCATATCTTCCATGACCGAAAGGGTGCTCTGCGTCCGGTTCCTTTCCCGCAAACCAAAATCCCAAAAGAGCTACAACGGAAGAACCGGCATCTGACAGATTATTGAATGCGTCTGCAGTTATTGCCACTGAGCCGCTTATATATCCTGCGATGAATTTCAGCAAAAACAGGAATATGTTAAGACATATTCCCGTAATACTGCATAATATCCCGTATGCACTGCGCCTTTCGCTTTCATTTTCTTTTTTTATAAATAATCCTGAAAGAATGGTAATCATACCTGTATGCCTTTCTACGAAATATTGTTTCTTACCCCGCCTGCGCTTCACCTTAGGTGAAGATAACATCTCCTATCGGTTATATCCCAACTGGCGAGCTATATCGTTAAGTGCCGCATCCTCCATCTCATGCTCAAGTTCCGGCAGTTTTTCACCATACTTTCTCTCATAGGCAATTGAAAGCAGCTCATCGGCAATCCTTGCATTCTTGGGAAGTAACGGACCATGGGAATAGGTTGCAAACACATTCTTATATCTTGCCCCCTCAGTCTTATCCTCTCCGTTATTTCCAAAGCCCTTGACTATTGTACCCATTGGTTTCACTCCGTCCCCGAGCCATGTCTGTCCATTGTGATTTTCAAATCCTACGATAGGGAATTTCTCACCATTTTCTCCGGTATATTCATATATGAAATTACCAATCATCCTCTTATCACCTGCCGTAGTATAAACATTGATTCCCCCAAGGAAATCCACCTTAGTACCATCGGCAGCCTCGTAGTATTTCCCTAACATCTGATATCCTCCGCAGATTGCAAGAATCACAGTACCCTTCTCAATCTCCGATTTTAACCAGTCTGCTTTGTAATCGAACAGATCCTTTACCAGAATCTCCTGCTCAAAGTCCTGTCCTCCACCAATAAAAATGATATCATAATCGCAATTCTCAGGAACCGGACCGAAAGTCACCCTTGACACCTCCGAGCCAATTCCTCGCCATGCAAGGCGCTTTTCCATTGTACGAATATTTCCGTTGTCACCGTATAGATTAAGTATATCATAATATAAATGACATATATGCAAGCTTTTTTCTGACATAATTCCTCTCCTTTTCCCAATTACCCAAATTAAGCGATTGTGAAACTCCTTATTATACTTGAATCTATTGTGCATATTGTGTATTCCATAAGCAGACCTTGGCGCAGGCGTTGGTACTTTCCAATGACACTTAACGAACAGAGTGAGTTCTAGTGTCATGCACCTACTTGGAATGAGTGTGTAACACGAATTTAGTACCACTACGCCGAAGACGGAATGCAAATGTGTCTGCGATGGAACTATATAATATGCTCAATTAAAAAGCGTAAATTGGAGTTTCGCAATCATCTACTTCCATCTAAGTTCCTCCCATATAGGCAGGAACATTCCCTTCACCCACTCATACTGGTCTTTAGTCGGATACCGTCTATAAAACACTTCAAACATCATGATCAGGTACAGATAGACATCGTACCACTTGCACCGGATCTCTTCCGCAAGAGACAGTTCCGTCACGTTGCCCTGCTCATCCCGGTAGCCGTACCCCTTCAAGAAATCCGGATTGACTGTATGAAAGCGAAAGCGGTCTTCCATCAGAGGATCGCCCCACATACTTCTCTCCCAATCAATCAAACCGACAATCTTTCCATCCTTCACGAAGATATTT